>JAADYZ010000453.1 GCA_010092775.1 Chloroflexota bacterium | reverse complement strand
GTGATCGTCAGCACGGATCGCGCAGACTACCGCGCCAAGGTGGTGGTCGCGGCTGATGGCGCCACCAGCACAGTACGGCGCAAGCTCAAGCTCTTCGATACGCTGGGTGTGGCCCGTCTGCTGCGCGTGATGGCTCCAGCTGACCCCGATCAAGACCCCTATTGGCAGGCGCGATCGGTTCTCTTCGATTTCAGCTGTGTGCGGCAGGGTATCCCAGGCTATAGCTGGCAGTTCCCCACCTATCGCGGGGATCAGCCCTACCTGAACCTGGGCATCATGGACAGCCGTATTGATCCGACGCACAATGGGCATGCTGACCGTGAGCATGGGCTGCTCAAACGGACCTTTGCAAACTGGCTGGCTGAGCGCGACATCCACTTAGATCAAGTGCAGTTAGAGGGCTATCCGGTGCGCTGGTTCAATCCACATGCGACCTTCTCCTGGCCACATGTCCTGCTGGTCGGTGATGCCGCTGGCGTGGATCCGCTGTTTGCGGAGGGCATTTCCTATGCGATGGAGTACGGTCAGATCGCCGCGCAAGCGATCCACGATGCCTTCACCCGCGATGACTTCTCCTTTACCGATTACCGCAGCCACCTGATCGATCACCGGCTGGGCCAACTGCTCAAACGGCGCACCGCCATCGCCCAGAGCATCTACAACCACCGCCTGCCACCCTTCTGGTCGCTGCTGTGGTGGGGCGCCGCCCGATCGCCGCGTGTGGTGCAGCACGCCATCGGCGCATCAATGGCCCTGCTGCCCGAGTAGGGCGTTCAATCTGCGCCGTTGTAGGGACAACGCGCGATAGCGGCCCGCGTTGTCCGTACGGATGCAATTTGCGGCGTTGTTCGTTGCCCCATCAACGGACGAGGCAACGCCGGTATCCCAAGGATCAATCGATCGATGTTGTAGGGACAAGGCCTGCCTTGTCCGATAAACCCGTCACCTGCGGACGAGGCGCGATAGCGGCAGGCCTCGTCCCTACGGATTTGATTTGCGCCATTGTAGGGACATCACCTGCGTTGTCCATTACCCTGCCTGCGGATGAGGCAGGCCTCATCCCTACGGCGTTGGGTGATCAACAGGCCTTGTCCTTAGGGGGTTGGTTGGGGAGGCGATTCTCTGGTGGGCGTTCACGGAATAGGCCAAGTGTGCAATAAACCAGATGCGCAGTTAACCCTGCTTGTTATAAGCTAAGATGCGCATACTCTATAGGGTAAAATCTTATAAATTGAAGCTACTAACCCCGCCATTTATGGCGTTTTACCCCCTAAAACACCCCAAACACACCCCTAAACCTGACATTTGTCCGTACGATCCATGACATTCGTCACTAATCTCAGTGCGCCAAATCGCCTAACCTCAGGTTACAGCTTGGTAGATAACGTGTTGCCGGGGAATGTTAGTTGCTGCGGAGGGAGAATAGTCCGCTGCTCCGCTGTATTTTCCTCCTTTCTTCTTTTATTTACCAACTGAAATACCCAGGTTTTTTCGTTCGGTTCGATTGCTGTTGTGCATGCTCCAACTCTAGCTTGCTGGCGCAGACAGGCAATCTATCTTCACCATGATGGAAGGGGAGTGTAAGTCACGTGGCCGATTCCAATGCCCAACCCCTTAACCAAGTCCAGATGGGCGCCATTGTTGTCGCAGTTATTGGCGTTGTGATCACCGCCATCGGCGCATTATCGGATGTCGATCACTTTTTCCAAATCTACTTGGTTGCGTTCTTTTTCTGGACTGAAATCGCCCTTGGTTGTCTGGCCTTCTTGATGATCCAGAACCATGTTAAAGGTGAATGGGGCTTCGCCATCCAGCGCATTCTCGCGGCGGGTGCCCGAACCCTTCCCTTAATTGCGGTGCTTTTCGTCCCCGTGATCCTTGGCCTGAGCCGCTTGTACCCCTGGGTGACCACGTCACCGGCCCAAGCCGGTTACATGAACCAGGGCTTTTTCCTGCTGCGCTCTGCCATTTACCTGGCGATCTGGATTGGCCTGGCTTACGCCATCACCGGCCTGTCCTATCGCAATGATGAAGCTGGCGATACCGGGATTTTCCGGCGCGCCCAAAGTTTGAGTTCGCTCGGGCTGGTGTTGTTCTTCCTGACGACCTTCTTCGCCTACATCGACTGGATGATGTCGCTCAACCCAGAGTGGTACTCCAGCATCTTTGGCTGGCTAGGGAACAGTCGCCAGGCCCTCTCTGCCTTTGCGTTCTCTTTCTTGATCCTGTTCTTGCTCAAAGATCACAAACCTGTCTCAGACTTCGCGACCAAACGCGCGCGCATCGACCTCGGCACCTTGCTGCTGGTCATGTTGATGATTTGGGCCTATCTGAGCTGGATCCAGTATTTCGTGATGTGGGCGGCCAACCTGACCAGCAAAGTGGTCTGGTTCGACCCACGCCTGACCACCAGCTGGGGTGGGGTGGCGCGCTTTATCGCCTTTGCCCACTTCATTCCGTTCATTCTGCTGATCTTGCCGGGCTTCAAGCGCAACATGCGCAACGTCGTCCTGGTGGCCGGCGGCCTGCTGGTCTTGCGCTTGGTGGACGTCTTCTGGTTCGTGATGCCGGAATTCCTGCCGAACTTCAGCCTGCGCTGGTGGGACCTGGGCGTGCCGCTGGCGGTGGGTGGTATCTGGATGCTGGTCTTCTTGTGGTCCTTGCGAGGGCACGATCTGGTGCCGCAAAACGATCCACGCTTGTACGCCGTGCCGGAGGAGTCGAACTATGACACAGCCCTCCCGGCTTCCTGATCGCCTACCGGTGCGTTTCTCGCTCGTTCTGAAGCAGATGGGTGGTTGAGATGCAAATTTTCAGACCTGGCGTCAACACAGTCGCCAAAATCAGTATTCTGGCCGGTGCGCTGGTCACCGTTCTTGTGCTGAACTTCCTGTTCGTGCAAGATCGCTCACCCTACAGCCGCGCACGCGCCGGGATTGCCGTTGCGCAGCCGGTGCGCTTTAGCCACCAACTGCACTCGGATCAGTTGAACATTAGCTGCAATTACTGCCACGCGTCGGCCAATGAATATGCCTACGCGGGCATCCCGGATACCCACACCTGTATGTCTTGCCACTCCCAGATCGCGGTTTACAGCGAGCTGTTGGAGCCGGTCCGCACCAGCTACGAGACGGGTGACCCCCTGGTGTGGAACAAAGTCCACGACCTGGCCGAACATGTCTACTTCAATCATGGTGTGCATGTCCAGAACGGCGTTGGCTGCGAAACCTGCCACGGGCGGGTTGATCAGATGGCGTTGGTCTGGCAGGCGGAAACCATGACGATGGCCTGGTGCCTGGAATGTCACTTTGCGCCTGAGGACTTCATCCGTCCGGCTGATGAGATCTTCACCTTCGGCTACGAGCCGCCCATCGATCAAGCGGTTTTGGGTGAGCAGCTCCTCGAAGAGTATGAGATCAACCCAGAGGGCCTCGGCGACTGCTGGGTCTGCCACCGCTAAGAGAGAAGAGGATTGCTATGTCAAACAACACCGATCAAGACAAACGACAGCCCTCGCTCGCCGACAGCGTTAGAGACCTAGCCGAACGCGAAGACTTCGAGCAGATTTTGATGGAGCATGACCCCCGCCTGGCCGCTGTACTCAAGCAGCGTGGCATGGATCGGCGCTCCTTCCTGAAGATGATGGGCGCGTCACTCGTTTTGGCCGGGCTGCAAGGTTGCGTCACCGCAAGCGCCCCCGGCGAAGCGATTATCCCCTATGTGCGTATGCCAGAAGAAGTGATCGCGGGTGAGGCCCTGATGTTTGCCTCCTCGATGGTGCTGTCCGGCTTTGCCACCGGCCTGCTCATCGAGACGCATGAAGGCCGCCCCCACCGCATCGAGGGCAACCCGGACCATCCGGCCTCCCTCGGCGGCAGCGATCTGTACACCCAAGGCTCGATCCTGGAACTGTACAACCCCAATCGCTCTACCCTGACGCGCGGCGAAGGCGCGGTACGCTCCTTCCGGGAGTTCCGCGACGCCCTGGCCGCCGTTCTGCCTGGCGATGGCAGTGGCTTACGCATCCTGACCGAAACCATCAGTTCACCGACCCTGGCCGCCCAATGGCAGGCCATCCAGCAGCGGTATCCCAACGCTCGCTGGCATCAATACGAACCCGTCAACAACGACAACGAAGTCGCTGGGATGGAGCTGGCCTTCGGCCAAGCAGTCCGCCCGGTGTTCACCTTCGAGAACGCCGATGTGGTGGTCAGCCTGGATGCCAACTTCCTGAATGGGATGCCCGGCAGCCTGGCCTATGCCCGCCAGTTTATGGATCAGCGCCGCATTCGTGAGGGAAGCGACAGCATGAACCGCCTCTACGCGGTTGAAAGCACCCCGACCCCCACCGGCTCAATGGCTGATCATCGTTTGGCGCTGGCCGCCAGCCAGGTCGACAGCTTCACCCGCGCCCTCGCCGGGGCCTTCGGCATCAGCGCAGGCAGCGGTGAGACCACCTGGGACGGGGCCTGGTTCGATGCCCTGGTCGCCGACCTGGAAGCCCAT
This sequence comes from Chloroflexota bacterium, assembly GCA_010092775.1. Lineage (GTDB taxonomy): Bacteria > Chloroflexota > Anaerolineae > Aggregatilineales > UBA3940 > TC-71. Next base: position 4,879 of record JAADYZ010000453.1, on the reverse strand, counting down.
CGTGGTAGCAGTCTGATCATCGCGGGGCCGCAGCAGCCGCCACAGGTTCATGCCCTGGCTGCCGCCCTGAATGATGCGCTGGGCAACGTCGGCAGTACCCTCACCTATATCGAGTCACCGATCGTCAACCCGCTTGTTCAAGCAGAGGACTTCGCCAGCCTGGTCAGCGATATGCAGGCCGGCAGCGTGCAGGTCCTGCTGATCATCGGCGGGAACCCGGCCTTCAGCGCTCCTGCGGATGTGGCCTTTGTCGAGGCCCTGGGCAGTGTGCCGTTCAGCGCACACCTCTCGCTCTACTTCGATGAGACCAGCGAGCTGTGCAGTTGGCACATCCCGCAGAGCCACTACATCGAGACCTGGTCCGACGCCCGCGCCTTCAACGGTGCTTACAGCGTCGTCCAGCCGCCGATTGGCCCGCTCTACGATCGCACCCGCTCACCGATCCAGATGTTCGCGCTGCTGCTGGATGACTTCCGCAGCCCGCACGACATCGTTCGCAGCACCTGGGAACAGGCTTTCGCCGCTGTGCCCAATTTCGAGGCCTTCTGGAACGCCACCGTCCATGACGGTGTGGCACCCAACACGGCTTCACCAGCGGCCTCCGTCAGCCTGAGCGGCGCTGTGGCCAGCACCGTCTCATCCATTGCAGCGGCAGGCTCCGGCACAGAGATCATCTTCCGCCCGGCGCCGACCCTGTTCGATGGCCGCTTCGCCTGGAACACCTGGCTGCAAGAACTGCCGCAGCCGCTCACCAGCATTAGCTGGGATAACGCCGCCCTGATGAGTCCGGCTACTGCTGCCAGCCTGAACGTGACCGAGGGCAACCTGGTCTCGCTGACAGTCGATGGCAACAGCATGGAGGTTCCAGCCTTCATCATCGCCGGTCACCCGGATGACAGCGTCACCGTCTCGCTGGGTTACGGGCGCGGCCTGAGCGCCGAACTGGATCGCCGCCAAAACTTCAACGCCTACACCATCCGCCCCAACGGCTCCCCCTGGATTGCCAGCGGGCAGGTCAGCCGGGCCGGTGGCCGCTACGATGTCACCGTGATCCGCAGCACCAGCGATGGTGTCAACCTGGACGCGATGGTGCGCTTTGGCACCCTGGCCGAATTCGTGGCTAACCCCGAGTTCGCCAAGTCTAAGCCGAAGGACGTCAACCTGCTGCCCGGCTTTACTTACGACGAGAACGCCTGGGGCATGTCCATCGACCTGACCGCCTGCATCGGCTGCAACGCTTGCATCCTGGGCTGCCAGACCGAGAACAACATCCCCAACGTTGGTAAAGACGCCGTAGAGAACGGTCGTGAGATGTACTGGCTGCGCGTCGATGCGCACCAGGTCAGCGAAGGTGGCCAGGATCAGAACTACTTCCAGCCGGTGCCCTGCATGCACTGCGAAAACGCACCCTGCGAGCAGGTCTGCCCGGTTCAGGCGACCGTCCACGACAATCAGGGCCTCAACCAGATGGTCTACAACCGCTGCGTGGGGACCCGCTACTGCTCGGCGAACTGCCCTTATACCGTTCGCCGCTTCAACTACTTCGACTATATCGATCCAGCCGACATCGCCCTGGAATGGCGCAACCCGGATGTCAGCGTGCGCGTGGAAGGCGTGATGGAAAAATGCACCTTCTGTGTCCAGCGCATCAACGCTGCCCGCGCGATCTCCATCCAGAACAACGAAGCGATCCCCGATGGTGCGATCGTCCCGGCCTGTGCCGCGGCCTGCCCCACTCAAGCGATCGTGTTTGGCGATGTGAATAAGGATGGTTCGCAGGTGGCCGAGCTTAAGGCCCAGCCACACAACTACGGCATGCTGGAAGAACTCAACACCTTCCCGCGCACCACCTATCTCGCACGGCTCTCCAATCCAAATGAAGCCCTGCACGACTCGGAAGAAGGAGAGTAAGGAACACTGATGTCATCACAAAGTATTCCGCAACAAGCTCCCGCTCCGCCGCTGCCTCGGCTGGGTGAAATCACCGAAACCGTTACGAACACGATCTTCGGTAAGGCCCCGCTGTGGTGGTTGATCGCCTTTGGCATCTCCTCCGCTTTGGCTGGTGCCTTCGTGCTCGTGCTCGGCGCGGTCGCGCTCTTTGGCACCGGTTTATGGGGCATCAACGTCCCGATCGTCTGGGGCATGGGCATCACCAATCTGGTCTTCTGGATCGGCATCGGTCACGCCGGGACCTTCATCTCGGCCTTCCTGCTGCTGATGCGCCAGAGCTGGCGAAACGCCTTCAGCCGCTACGCTGAAGCCATGACGCTCTTCGCGCTGGCCACAGCCGGTATGTTCCCGCTGTTCCATGTGGGCCGCCCGGAGTGGATCTTCTACTTTGCGCCGTACCCCAACACCATGATCCTCAACCCGCAGTGGCTCAGCCCGCTGGTTTGGGACGCCATCGCCATCAGCACCTACGGTGGTATCTCCGCGATCTTCTGGTTCCTCGACCTGATCCCAGACATCGCCGCGATGCGCGACAAGGCCAAGCGGCCTATCCCGCGGGCCTTCTACGGCTTCCTGGCGCTCGGCTGGCGCAGTGACTCCAATCACTGGGAACGCCTGCATAAGACCGCCTACATCCTGGCCGCCTTAGCCACGCCCTTGGTCATCTCGGTGCATAGTGTCGTCGGTCTGGACTTTGCCATCGGCAACTTACCCGGCTGGCATCACAGTATCTTCCCGCCTTATTTCGTGGCCGGTGCGATCTTCTCTGGCCTCGCCATGACCGTCATCGTGGGCATTGTGCTGCGCAGCGGTTATGAGGGCCTGAAAGACTTCATAACGATGGATCACATCGATAAAGCGCTCAAGCTCATGCTGATTACCGGCCTCCTGGTCACCTATGGCTACATGGCCGAGACCTTCGGCGGCTGGTATAAGGCCGACGCCTTCGAGCTGCCGCTGATCATTGAGCGCGCGATTGGGCCTTACGCGCCCTTCTATCTGGCGATGTTGTTCTTCAACTGCATCTTGATCCAACTGTTGTGGTTCAAGCCCGTTCGCAAGAACATCGCCCTGATCCTCGTCATCTGCGTCGGTATCCTGATTGGGATGTGGCTAGAGCGCTTCGTGATCGTCTCGGTCAGCCTCTCCTACACCTATCTCGCGCCGACCTGGGAAGTGTTTAACTTCACCTTCTGGGACATCCTGACGATCTTCGGACCGTTCGGCTTCTTCTTTGCCCAGTTCCTGGTGTTCATCCGTTTCCTGCCCTCGCTGCCGATCTCTGAGACGCAGCAGCACGCGGTGGAGGTGGCTCATGCCTGAGACTAATGGCTGCATCTACGGCTATATCGCTGAATTTGAAGACTCCGAGAGCCTGCTCGAAGCAGCACATCGCACCCGCGAAGCCGGATTCCGCAGGGCGCGCGGCCACAGCCCCTACTACGTGGAGGGCCTGGCCGACGCACTGGGCGACAACACCGGCGATCTGATCGCCTGGTACGTGCTGGGCGGCATTCTGCTGGGTGGTGTGGCCTTCTTCCTGCTGCAATTCATCACAGGAGCGGTGTGGTACCCCCTGAACATCGGTGCCCGCCCCATCGTGGCCTGGCAGGCCTGGATGATCATCACCTTTGAAGGCAGCGTGCTGGGAGGCGGCCTGGCCGCTCTGCTTGGCCTGGTCCTGCAGATTCAACTGCCGCTGCCCTACCATCCGATTTTCAACGCGCCGGACTTCCACCTCGCGTCGAGCAGCCGCTTCTTCCTCAGCATTGAGGCCCGCGACCCGCTCTTCGATGAGGAAGGGACCTGGCAGTTTCTCGAAAGCCTGGAGCCGACGAAAGTGAGCGAGGTGACATGCTGACCCCCAAATCGTCTAACCGGCTCGTCCTGGTCGTGCTGGCCGCCTTCAGCGTGCTGCTGCTGGCAAGCTGCATGAACATGGAAGAACAACCCAAGCTCGATGAGCCTTATGTCTTCGATCCCAATTTTGGGACCGCCTGGCGCGAGCTGGACCCCAACGCCATCCCACGGGGCTGGGAACGTGACGACACGCTGATGTTCCTGGGCACCGTTGATGGGGAGTTCGTCAACGACTTCCCGATGGACGTGGACCGCGAGCTGATCGCGGAGGGGCAGGTGCAGTATGAGTCCTTCTGCACACCCTGCCACGGTTTCGCAGGCTACGGCGATGGCATCCTCAATGAGGAAGGCTTCCCGCCACCGGCGTCCTATCACACCGATGAACTGCGCGCTCAACCCGCCGGTTACTACTTCGATGTGATCAGCAATGGCCGAGGCAACATGCTGGGCTACGGTGCCCGCATCGAACCCGCCGACCGCTGGGCCATTGTCGCCTACATCCGAGCCTTGCAGTACAGCCAGTACCAGGTTCTGGATGAGCTTCCGCCCGACTTGCAGGCCGAATCCGGTCTGTTGAACCAGTAGGAGGACTGAGATGGCTGTCTTTCAAGGTCAAGGTAACAGCTACGTCGACCAGAAATCGGCTGAGCGCACCGGTGAAAACTGGCAGCAGCTTGGCATCTGGAGTGGCATCCTGATCGTCGGGACTATCCTGCTGCTGATCGGCTACTGGTACGGCTATGTCATTTACCCGCGGGACGTGCTGCTGGAGCAGCAAGACCCCGCCCAGCCGCTGGTGGAAGAGATTCCACTCGATGTGATGCCTTTGCTGCCCGACAACCTGGCGCAAATCTACGACCAGGTCAACGCGGCACAGGTGGAGCGGCTCAACACGTTTGGCGTCACCGATGTCGAAGCAGACATCGTTAGCATCCCTTTGGATGACGCAATCGATCTGATGCTTGAGCGTGGGATGCCCGACTGGAGCGACCTGGTCGCCCCTGAGGCCGCACCCACCGACGAGTAAGCGATCGGTTTGGTGATCGACGGGTACGGCTATGTGGCC
>JAADYZ010000452.1 GCA_010092775.1 Chloroflexota bacterium | reverse complement strand
GGTGTGTCGATGTTGTTGGCCAGCCGGAACAAAGCGACCATCAAGGTCTTCTTCTCGTCCGGTGCCGGGATCAAAACAGAGGCCAGGGCAAACTCACCCCAACCTGCCATGAAGCCAAACAGGGCTGTCACAGCGATCGCCGGTCGTGCGAGGGGGAGGGCCACGCGCACAAAGGATTGAATTGGGCCACAGCCATCGATCATGGCCGCCTCCTCAATCTCTTTGGGCAAGGTGTCGAAAAATCCTTTCATGTTCCAGGTGGTGAACACCAAGACCCCCGAAACGTAGGCGAGGATCAAGCCCCAGTGATTGCGATAGAGGCCGAAGGCGCTCAGGATTTGGGCGATCGGAACCAGAGCCAGCACACCTGGGAAAGCTTGCAGCGCCAGGAAGAGGATCAAACCCATGCGCCGCCCGACAAACTCGAAGCGTGAGAATGCAAAGGCCGCCGATGTAGCAATCAGCAAGCAGGCAATGGTGGTGAATCCGGCCACAAACAGGCTGTTACGGAACCAAATCAGGAAGGGTTCTTCGACCAACATGATGCGGTAGTTTTCAAAGGTGACCACGGTTGGCACGAACATGCTGATCAAGTCCAGGGTAAGCAAACGATCCCCCGGACGCAGCGAGGCCAGAACGACAAACCAGACAGGGTAGATGACAAAGATGGCCATCAAGATCAGGATGAAGTGTTGGCCCAGTAGGGCTAGGAATGAAGGGCGGTTGCTAGTCATCGTAAGCTCCCGAGGTTATCCGCGTAATGCGCAGGCTGTACAGGGTCGCGGAGAACAGCAGGATGAAGGTGATTACCGCGAAGGCCCCCATACGCCCATAGGCTTGCGTTTCAAACACTTGTTTGTAAGCGTGGATCATCACGAATTCTGTCGCGCCGGGTTCCAAAGCGCCACGTGTAGGCCCGCCACGCGTGATCGCCCAGACGGTGCCGAACATCTGAAAGGTGGTGATCGATGTCAACACGACAGCAGGCAAGATCGCCGGGCGGATCAGGGGCAGGGTGATGTTCATGAGTTTGTCCCAGAAAGTTGCGCCGTCCACGTCCGCCGCTTCGTATTGATCGGGCGGAATGGATTGCAGCGCACCCAGGATCACCAGCATCATGAAGGGGTAGGAGTACCAGACGTTGGCGATCACGGTGACAGCGAATGCGGTGACGTCGTTGTTCAGCCACGCAAAGGCTTCCACACCGAAGATTCCGAGCAGTTGGTTGACTGTGCCTTGCTCGCGGAAGAAGAACTGCCACACGAGTGACATCATCACCGCGACCGTTGAGGCAGCCCAGGGCACAACCGAGAGCACCCTGAACACGGTTCGCCCTTTGATGTAATCGCTGTTCAAGATCAGAGCGAGCATCAACCCGACCAGGAAGAACAGCGGTACATTCAGGATGACATACAGTGTCGTTCTGATCATCACCACAATGAAGTCGCCCGTATCAAACAGACGTCCGACTGCATTCGGCAGGTTGAGTGCCAAACCCAGCCCCGCCGCCAGGACAATCGCACCAAGCCAGACCCAACCCGGATCTACGGGACGGCTGATCTCTTTGCCGAAGCGCTGATTAACCGCTTGCGCCACAAAGAAGGGGGCCAATACCAGCCCAATCACCAGCAAAGAGAGCAAGGCCTCAGGCGAGAAGAGGTCACCCAGCAAGTCGATGTAGTTGCGGAACAGGGGATCGTTAATGGCAAACGGCTCGCCAATGCCCTGTGGTGCCTCGTTTCCAGCCCAGGCCCAGCAGCTCGGCTCGAAGATCGCCGTTAGCGTATTTTGGCAGTTGGGGTTGGGCCGAAACTGGTTACGATTGGTAAACGATATATAGATGTTGAAGAAGATGGGGTAGAGGCTGAAGACCATAATGCCGAGCAGCGTCGGCACGATGAACGCCAAGATGGTAAGCGTCTTGCGCGTACCTGACCAACCGACCATGAAATCCTCCTTAACAAAAGCGGGGAGAGAATCACTCTCTCCCCGCTAGACCTTCTTGCGTTGCGCTTAGCGCATGTCTGCGACAGACGCTTCGATGGCTTCCTGGGCATCACGGACGGCGTCAGCCGGTTCCTGAGCCCCAGTCCAGATGGCCAGGCCAGCGGCGCCAACCGGGCCCCACTGAGCGCTAGCAAACGGAGTGCTGGCCATCGGAATACCGACTTCCAGGGCGTTGCCAAAACCGGCCAGGGTGGTGCTCGTCTGGACACCCTCATCCTGGAAGGCTTCGGTCGGAGCCGGGATGGTCTTGTTCACGTTGGCCAGGCGGGCCTGAATCTCGGCGCTGGTGAAGTATTCCATGAACGCCAGAGCTTCGTCTTCGTGGCCGCGGTCAACAGCGTTCTTGCTGAGCATCATGACTTTGATACCAACGAAGGGACGACCCATCGGGACGATCTCGTAGTTGATGCCGTTGCCTTCAACACCATTGATAGCCCAAGGACCGGTCCACCAAGCGGCGACGGTACCTTCAGCCAGGCTGGTGTCGCACAGCTCGTAGCTTGCTTCAGACTGTGAAACCTCGGCGAAGTCGGCCAACCATTGGGCAGCGGCCTGACCTTCCGGCGTATCGAGGTAGACGTTGCCTTCGTCGTCAACATACTCGGGCACACCAAAACCGAAGAACACCGGGGCGATGTGATAGGCGTCTTCACCGCCGAAGCCCTGATTACAGACCAGGAACTTCTCGCCGTTGTTCTCTTCGTAGAAGGTCTGAGCAGCAGCCAGCAGGCCATCCAGGTCGTTTGGATCATCGGGGAAGACGCTCGGGTCGACCACATCGGTGTTCACGATCAGGGCGATACCTTCCTGGCTTTCCGGCAGACCCCAGATGCGGTCCTGCCAGACGACACCGTTAACGGCTGCCGGCTCGTAGGTGCTCTCAAGGAAGCTCATGTCGATCCCGTAGTCATCAAGGGCGACGATGTTACCGGCCAGAGCTTGCGTACCGATCTGGTCGTTGGCCCAACCGATGATGTCCGGACCTTCACCAGCCGGGATGGCAACACTCAGGGAGTTGGCCACGTCTTCGGGCTGATCGAGGTTGATGACGATGTTCTCGTTGTTCTCATCGTACTCGGTGATGACAGCGGTGATTTCATCCAGGTAGTCGCCACTCCACTGATGCCAAATGGTCAGTTCGACGACTTCCCCTTCTTCCATCTCCTCTTCCATCTCTTCTTCCATCTCTTCCTCGGCAGCTTCCTCGGCAGCATCGTCACCAGCGTCACCGGCATCACCGGCGTCTCCACCGGTATCAGCGGCGCCACCAGCACAAGCAACGAGTAGGGCGCTAACCAGCAGGACAAGCCCTAACAGAGTCAGCTTTTTCTTCATGGTTCTCTATTCTCCTCAAAATGGATTCGAAAAGTGTGGCAAAACGGTTTGTGAAACGGATCAGTAAGGTTTGTGTGTAGGCATTAACCTTCTGAAATCAAGCACCCATTAGAGCAAGATGTGGAGAAATATCTGTCCAATGGTGTATTGTGGGCTACTATACCGCTTCCGCGAAAAAATGCAAAACGTTCGCGAGCAGGCGAACGTTCGCCAGATAACGCTATTAGTGAACGTTCGCGCGGATTTCACAAGCCCTTTGGCGGGGAATGCGCAGAAGTGCCCTGTGCTAGTCCGAATCGCCGCTGAAAGCGGCCAGGATTTCAGCTTGCGCTTGCTCTAGTGCCGACTCGGGTGTGAGCTCAGCCCGCCAGATGGCCAGCACCGCCTCCCCTATCGGGTCCCACTGCTGGGCTGCATAGGGGCTATTGGAGAGGGGGACACCATCACGCAGCGCCGCACTAAATGTGGCAACTGTTGCCGCGGCCTGCACAGCCGGATTCTCAAGGGCGGCCTGGGCAGCCGGGATGGTCTTGTTCAGTTGGGCCAGGTCTGCCTGGACTTCAGCGCTGGTGTAGTACTGCATGAAGGCGAGTGCCTCCTCCGCATGACCTCTATCCAAGGCAAGCTGGGTCAACATGACCGATTTGATCCCGACAAAGGGGCGACCCATCGGAATAATCGTGAAATCCAAATTGGCTTCTTCCAGCGCAGCGATCGACCAGGGGCCAGTCCACCAGGCTGCAACCTCGCCGGTCAGGAACGCGCTTAGACAACCATTGTAGCTACTGCGCTCCATCGATACCTGCCGTAGGGCAGCGATCCATTCCGCTGCGGCTAGCCCTTCTGGCGAGGTCAGATAGGTGTTCCCCTGTTCGTCCACGTATTCTGGCATACCAAAGCCAAAGAAGATCGGCGCGACATGATAGGCATCGACTCCGCCTAGGCCCTGGTTGCAGATCAGGGCCTTCTCGCCGCCATTCTCCTCATAGTAGTCTTCAGCCAGGGCCAAGACGGCGGTCAGATCTGTCGGGTTGTTAGGAAAGCGGGCCGGGTCAATCGCCTCTCGGTTGACAAGCAACGCGATGCCTTCTTCGGTCTCTGGCAAGGCCCACACCTGTCGCTGGTAGGTCACGCCGCGCACCGAAACGGACGAGTAGGTCTCAAGTAGCTGATCTCGATCGAGGTCGTAGTCATCTAGGGGCACAATATCGCCTGCTTCAGCCAACTCACCGATCCGATCATTCGCCCACACAATGACATCCGGCCCTCGATCCGCCGGGAAATTGCCAACCGGCAGATCAGTCAGGTTGGTTTGGGCAGGAGCCAGGGAAATCTGTAGATTGGGGCGATCTAAATCGTAGCGAGCGATGCTGTACTGAATCGTCTCATAGTAATCGCCAGCCCATTGATGCCAGATGATCAGTTCAGTCGCTTCGGCGGCGGCTTGCGTACCGACGACCTCGGCTTGAGCGGTGCTGCACCCCAACAAGGCGATCACCACAAGGGCCAGCACAAGCTTCTTGACATCCTTCATCGACATTCTCCCATGATCGACTCATCTACCTCACAGGAGTATAGAGCGCGTGATGGGGTCTTGCGTCAAAGGAGTGTAAAGAGCGCGGCAAGCGCGGCGCAGAATGGCGGGCTAGAGCTTCAGGCGTCGGATGGCCGGAATCAATTCGTCATCCATCGAGGATTTGACGACGAAGGCGTCTGCGCCCGCATCCAAAGCTGCCTTGCGATGGTGGGGTGTGTTGAGCAGAGTGAGCACGATGATCCGCAGCATCGGATGCCGCTGGCGCAGCATGCGGGTAAGCTCCAAGCCATTAGTATCCGGCATGGAAAGGTCCAGGATGGCAACGTTTGGGGCAGCGGATTGAATGTGGTCAAACACGTCCAGTGGTGAGCTAAGGGTGCCAACAACCGTCAGATCGGGTTCTTCAGACAGGAAGTCGCGCGCCATATCCAGAAAGCTGGTGTTATCGTCTACCAACAGTACACGATAGTTCGCGCGATGCGGTTTAAGGATGTCCTCAGTGCACATAAGCCCGTCTTTGTTTGCTCACGGATGAAATACCTATCGTCAAGCGATCGGTCCTCAGACTCACATCAAGTCGACGTCAATCAGTCCGTTTTCAATGGCGAAGCGAACCAGGCCTGCCACGTCGCGAATATTGAGTTTGTCCATCAGATTGAAGCGGTGCTTCTCGACCGTCTTGATGCTGATAGCAAGCTGGTTCGCGATCTGCCGGTTGGTATGCCCTTCTGCCACCAATTGAAGGACTTCACGCTCGCGTGTCGTCAGCCGGTCAAGAGGCGTTGCAGTCTGGTCATGATGCTGCAAGTGATAGTCGACAGCCGCATGATCCAACTCCGGCGAGAGATAGACCCGGCCAGCGGTCACCTCTTGGATGGCGTTGTGAAGCTCATCTACCAGGGCGTCCTTCAGCAAATAACCCTTGACGCCAGCACGCAACGCTTCAACCACATACTCGGTGCGACGATACTGCGACAACATGATAATCTGCGGAGGCGCATCACTCTCCATCATACGCGTGGCAGCTTCAAGGCCGTTCAGGTTGGGCATTCGAAGGTCCATAATCACCAGATCAGGCTCAAGCGAAGCCGCCAGCGAGAGGGCTTCGTGCCCGTCGGTGGCCTGCCCAACGACCTCCAGGCTGCTGTCCTCATCAATCAGGGCGCGCAGTCCTTCCCGCACAAGATGATGGTCTTCAACGAGCAACACACAAATGGGTCCCAAAGCGATTTGCTCCTCTCAGCGGGGCAGGTTGAAGTAGACGACCGTGCCCTGGCCGACCTCACTCTCAATCACAAGACGCCCACCAATAGCCTGAACCCGTTCCTGCATGCCAATGATGCCGATGCCAACATCACTGTAGGGGGCGGCCCGCCGGACGACTTCCGCATCGAAACCGTCGCCATTGTCTTGAATAGCGACGGTCATAGCGTTCTCGTCCAGGGCTGCCAGCACGTGCACCTCTGCCGGGTTCGCATGCCGGACCGCATTGGTGAGCGCTTCCTGCACCACGCGATAGCACGTCAACTCAATATCAGGCGCAAGACGATCTTTGAGGCCGTGATGCGTATAGCGGATGGATAGGCCTGTGCGCTCCGAGAAGCTTTCACACAGCCAGGACAATGCAGGTTCCCAGCCCATCTCATCAAGTAGAGGTGGGCGAAGCTCATGTGACAGCGATCGCACCATTTGCAGCGACTCATCAAGCAGATCACTCAGGGTGTCGAGCCGTTTGCGGGCCGTCTCAATCTGACCACTTTCCAGGGCATTGGTCATCATCTTGAGCCGAACTTTGGTTACCGTCAGGGCCTGCCCGATCTCATCGTGCAGCTCGTGTGCCACGCGCATCCGCTCTTCCTCATGCGCCCGTGTGATCTGTTTGGTCAATTCCTGCAAGCGCGCCCGTCCGACAACTTGTTCACTCACATCGCGCGCAATCCCCTCTACGCCAATCAACTCGTGACGCTCATCGTATAGAGGGGTCAGCCGCATCTCAATGTGCACCATATGACCGTCTTTGTGATGCCAGCGAATCACCCCATACCGGTGTGGGGCATAAGGATCGGCTAAACGCTGGATCAGGTCTTCATAGACCTGAACATCATCTTCATGGATAATGCGATAGCCTAGCCCTGGATCATCCAGGAAGTCCTGCGGAGTGTACCCGACCACGTTGGTCGATGCCGGACTGACATACTCAAATCCGTTTGCGTAGGACCAACGGAAGATCATATCTGGCGCGTTCTCTGCGATACGTCGGAAGCGCTCTTCGCTCTCTTGAAGCTGCTGCTCAGCGGCTCGTTTCGCGGTGGTGTCACGCCCTGCGGCCTGAAATTCAATGATGCGGTCTTGATGGTTGAAGAGAGCGCGAACCGACCACTGCTGCCAACGCGTCGATCCGTTCTGGGGCAGTGTCTCCAACTCAATCGACCGGATTGCCCGCGATCGAGTAAACGTTCCGAGGAAGGTTGGCAGGCTCTCAGCGTCGGTCTCGGTCAGCAATTCCCCGAAGGGTTGGCCGATCAACTCGCCTGGAGATCGGTCGAAAGCCTGACAGAACGCCCGGTTGACAAAGGTCAGCGTGCCATCAGGTAGCAGACGGCAAATCAACTCGGTTTGGTCTTCAATGATGGCCCGATAGCGTCGCTCGCTGCTCAGGATAGCCTCTTGAACCTGCTTCTGTAGGGAGACATCCCGCGCGATCATCAGCAGAGTATTAAGCTTAGCATCCTGCATAATCGGCATAATCTGGCAGTCGAACCAGCGTGGCTGATCACTGTTGCTCACATTGACCTCAATGTGGTCATGCTGACCGCTGGCTGCCACGATCCGCATCGTCTTTAACAACATGCCCTGATAGCGTTTTGGAATCAGATCGAGCAGGCTGGTACCCAGAAAACTGTCGAGCGTGGTACCCGGCAGCGGGCGATTGGCGAACAAAACGGTTCCCTGCGTGCTCAGCATCATGACTGTGTCCGGCATGGCGGCCACCAACGAGCGCCACTTTAACTCGGATTCCCGCAGAGCATCCTCGACTTGCTTGCGCACGGTGATGTCGCGGGAGACGGTCAGCACCTCCCGTACCGCCT
>JAADYZ010000009.1 GCA_010092775.1 Chloroflexota bacterium | reverse complement strand
GCCGTGGATCCGCAAACGATCACCACGACCATCCTGGCCGACCCTGAGGGTAGCGCTCTCGAAGGCAGCGTGACAGCCATCCCGGCACGAATCGTCGGTGTGGAGGTGGATGGATCGGCACAGGTCGAGACGAGCGGCAATACTGATGTTCCTGCTATCAAGGCACGCGGAGTGGCGGCATTTACCAACCTCATCCCAGACCAGGTGACCATTCCGGCTGGTACGATTGTGCGAACGAGCGCGGCGCAGCCTGTCCGCTTTGTGACGCTCGAAGACACTACCTTACCGGGCGACATCAATGCGACGGTTGCTATCCCCATCGAGGCAATCGAGCCGGGCTTCGAGGGAAATCTGCCGAGCAATCGCATCAATCAGGTGGAAGGTCCGCTCAGCCCGCGCATTGGCGTGACGAATCCAGAACCATCGCGCGGCGGTGATGTGGCTTCTGTCCCTGCAGTTTCCCAAGACGATCAGGATCGGGTGCGTGCGCTCGTGCTGCAAAACCTGCAACAGCGCGCATTCGCCGAAATGCAAACGGATCCGTTCATTGCGCTCTTGGACAGCGAGTTCATTCCAATCGATTCGCTGGCCGTCGTGCTGGTTCAAACAGAGGATTACAGCGGATTCGTCGGGCAGGAAGCCGACACGCTAAGCCTGAACATGCGTGTCGTGGTGCAGGGTGTGGCGATCAATGAGGTGACGGCGCGTGAAGTGGTGTACTTGCAATTGGCCGACCAGGTCGGCAGTGGTTTTCAGATTGACCCGGAGACGCTGGTGTTCCGGCGGGGTGAGACCGTCGAAATTGATGACCAGCGCCGTGTCACGTTTGTGATGCAAGGCGCGGGTGAAGTCACGCCAATCATCGATGCAAGTGAGGTGCGACGGTTACTTCGTGGCCTGCCACCCAACGAGGCGCTGGCCACACTCGACCGGGTGCTGCCCTTGGCTGCTCCGCCACAGATCGAGACATGGCCGCGCTTCTGGCCTTTGATGCCGCTCGTGCCTGCCCGGATTCAGATCGAGACTGGGAGCAATCAATGAGTGAATTGGGCCGACTTCTCGGGATCGATCATGGCGAAAAGCGTATCGGCGTCGCGGTAAGCGATGTGTTGGGCGTCTCAGCGCGGCCACTCGACATTATTCACCGTGGCGAAGCGGGGGCTGATCTGAGGCAGATTGCACAGGCCGCGCAGGCTCAGGATGTGACCCGCATCATTGTGGGCCTGCCGACCGGGACCGATGGTGGCGTCGGAATGCAAGGCGCTATGGTGATTCGCTGGGCGCGCAAGCTCGCCCAGCAGTGCGACGTCCCGATCGTGATGTGGGATGAGAGTTACTCCAGCCGCATTGCCGCGCAGACCCAAACGGATAAAGGCAAAGCCGGTGGACGGAAAGGCAAAGGTCGCCCAGCAGCGATTGACGACATTGCGGCAGCCGCCATATTGCAGGATTATCTGGACACGCTAGCCCATCAAACGATGGTAAGGCCAGGAGAGCATGACTATGAGCCAGGACAGCCGCTCGCGGCGTTCAGCCACATCGAATGAGCGTCTGACGACCGGCGGTCTGCTGCTGCGTCTTGGCATGCTGCTGGGCGTTGTGGCGCTGCTGGTAACCGCGGCACTGCTGCTGCTGGCTTCCTTCAATCGGCGCGGATCACAAACCAATCTGGCGCTCGATCTAGCGCCGAACCCTGCGCTTAACCCCCTTGAGTCGGCTGCACTGGGTTTGTACATCGCCAACAACCAGGATTTGATCTACACGGCGGTGGACGAAACTGGGCAGGATGTGACTTTCACCGTTTCGCCGGGAGAGAGCGCCTCTCAGATCGCTGCAAATCTGTTCGACGCGGGATTGATTAGTGACGAGAGCGCCTTCCGCAACTACCTGCGCTACTACGGATTGGACCGTGAGTTGGAAGCAGGTACCTACCGGCTTAGCCCAAGTATGACCCTGGCTGAAATCGCCTTGGCTTTGGTGGAAGCCGTTCCTGTGGAGCTGACGGTGCAGATTCCAGAGGGTTGGCGACGGGAGCAAATCGCTGACTACATCGACCAGCAACCTGATTTACCCTTCTCGGGCGCTGATTTCCTGATCGCGACAGGTCCGGGCGCAGTGCCACCTGAGGAGACCTCATTGGGAAGCGTCATCCCGCCGGGTGCAGCATTGGAAGGTTTTCTCTTTCCAGATACCTATCGTCTTCCGCTAGACGCGACGGCGTCAGACCTGGTCTCACGCATGTTGATCAACTTTGACCAGCAGTTGACCAGCCAAATGCGCGCGGATGCAGCGACGCGGGGCCTTAGTCTCTATCAGGTTGTTGTGATGGCATCGATCGTTGAGCGGGAAGCAATCGTCCGTGAAGAGGGGCCAAGCATCGCCAGTGTGTATTTGAACCGACTCGAAGTCGGGATGCTCCTACAAGCCGATCCGACAGTGCAGTATGCGCAAGGCTACCAAGAATCCACCGGGCAGTGGTGGAATCTCAACCTCACCCAGGCAGACTACACAGCGGTTATCTCTCCGTACAATACCTATCTGAATGGGGGTTTGCCCCCTTCCCCAATCGCCAACCCAGGCATCCAGGCCATCCAGTCGGTCATCTATTCAGCCGACACACCTTACTTCTTCTTCCGTGCGGCCTGCGATGGCAGCGGCCTTCACAATTTTGCCGTGACCTTCGAGGAACACCTTGCCAATGCCTGCCAGTAAATGGCTGATCGTATTTGCGCTCCCGCTGGCGATGGGATGGGTAGGCTGCGTTTCAACGACGCCACAGGTGGTAAAGATCGGGTTAGTGGCTCCGTTTGAAGGGGAATACCGGCAGTTGGGCTATGATATCGTTCCAGCAGTACGACTCGCTTTGCGCGACTACACAGCGAACTATGCTGATGACCTTGGTCTGGTAGTTGAGTTAGTGGCCTATGACGATCGCTGTGAAGCGGATTTGGCCCAAGAACAGGCACGAAAACTTCTCGTCGATGATTCTGTTGTTGGGGTCATCGGACACTTCTGCGACCAGGCGACTGCGGCTGCGCTTCCCCTTTACGTAGAGTATGGCCTACCTGTGGTGACGCTCCATCCTCAAGACACTTCATCCGGCCTGGTCACGGTGTGGGGCAGAACAGTCAACGAAAGTCCTCTGCATATCCCTGCTGAGTGGATCGGGTGGAACCGTGGAAGCTTTGTCAGTCTTGGTGCGCTGCCATCGGACAGCGGTTTAAGCACAGATGATGTTGAGCACTTTAACGCCGGTTTTGCGGTCGGCAGTCTGGGCGCTGAACCCGGCCTGCTGTCATACGCAGCCTATGAGATGGCATGGCTGGCGATCCAACAGGCAGTGCAGGACAGCATCGGCCTGTCGATCGAGACGCCCATTGATGATGCCTTCATCGAGGATGGACGGCGACTAGAAGCCCCCGCCTACCGCTATCAATGGGATGGTGAATCCCTGGAGTTGATTGAGGTGATCCCTTGATTTAATCGGCGTAGTCGGGCGGTATGCGGACCAGATCAGGATTGTCTGTTGCGCCACGCCCACGTTTCGCCATATCTAGCCATTCGCCATTGTGCTTGACGCGTACCAGATCCGCAGAGAAGTCCGTCTTTGCAGCGCCGCCGTTGGCGAAAAAACTCGAACCCACTCCATAGATGTCCGCTGGGACGCCTAAGCGCTCAAAGAGATCAATCTTCTCGGTGGTGAAGCCACCGGTCACCGCGATGCGCACGTCGCGACAGTAGGCAGCCGCTCGCTCGCGCCAGTCGTTCGGAATGTTCCAACCCTCCCAAGCGTGGTCCAGGGCTTCACGAACAGCAGTCACGAGCCTAGGTACCACCCCAAAGTCAAGCTGGGGATCACCGAGAGCTTCGACCGAGCTGTCGCGCATTTCGCCCCCAGTGTCCAGACGAACACCGAACAGCTTATAACGATCCGCCTGTTCACTGTCTCCTGCATCAATCAAGCTGCGGTAGCGATCGAACATGGCCTGTAGAACCTGCACAGAAGTCGCAACGCAGTCGTTCTCGAAATCGACGAGCGCAATACGAGCCGTCTGAGGGGTTTGGGTGGCTGCAAACTGGAGCATGGCTTCGGAGGTATTGCCAAAGAAGGTCGCAATCACTGCATGAGGGATTGTTCCGCCACCGGAGCCAGCCCACCAAGCGCCTTGAGCGTCTGTGCTAATGAACGGTCGGAGCGAACCGTCATGATCGTAGTTGTAGCGCTCGACCGCTAGATGGTAAGCATAGCCATCGGCAGCTTGCGTGTGATACAGATCGAAGCGGGCAGGGAAGAACAATACTGACTTCCCGCGGGCTGCCTGCAAGGTCCGATAGACGTTGGTGGCGACGCGGCTGATGCGCGTCAGCGCGCCGAGGATCGGCGTTTCAAGCAAGGCAAATTGTCGATATACCCCTCGAATGCGCAGCACCGGGCGCACTGTTTTCAGTGTTCCATTGTAAGGGATAACTACCCCATCCTGCACTGCGTCGACTTCGAGGTCTGGCCAAGCCGCTATGAATTCGCCTTGTTCATCGAAGCTGCCCGCCGCATGCCGAAGCAGCGCCAAAGCGTAATCCACACCGCCGATGAGGGCATATGGTGATCGACGGGTGAAGATTTGCATCTCGACCGGCATGTTGGCAACCTCTGCGCCTGCGACGCGATCCGACGCAAAGCGGGGATTCTCGCCCGGAAAGCGGTAGCCTTGATCATCCAGCGCGGACATCATGCGCTGAATGTTCTCAAAATACTTATCGGAGTAGAGGCCGCGCCGCAGCCCATCTAGATCGAGCGTGAATGCAATTTGGCGCTGCTGGTTGAAGAGTGTCATGTACCCTCGACTTCTTTGGCCGCTAGGGAAAGAGGCGTCGTGCTTTCACCTCGACAAAGGCGCCGTCGCGATAGCGGTAGAGTTTTGCGGGCCGCCCTTCACCGGTGCGCATGCCGCCGGTCTCATGAAGAATGTTGGCCTGAAGGATTTTTCGGCGGAAGTTGCGCTTGTCTAAGTGCTCACCCAGGACGATTTCGTAGGCCGTCTGGAGTTCTGTCAGGGTGAATTCCTCTGGAAGAAGCTGGAAGCCGACGTCGGTGTATTCAAGCTTGTTGCGGATGCGCGTCAAGGCATAGTCGAGGATCTCGTTGTGGTCGAAGGCGAGACGAGGCAACTCATCAACATTGAACCAGGCCGCACCGTCGGTACCTGAACCAGCTTTCAGCTCGATTTGCTGAGCAGGGATCAAAGCGTAGTAGACGACTGAGACGACACGCTTTCGTTGGTCGCGGTCAGGCTCGCCGAAGGTATAGAGCTGCTCAACGTAGACGTCAGCCATGCCTGTCTCTTCTTCTAAGATGCGCACCGCAGCCGATTGAAGAGACTCCCCTACCCCAATGATGCCACCAGGGATGGCCCAACGATCCTGATCGGAGCGCTTAATCAGCAGGACAGTCAGCGCTTCGTTTTGCAGCATGCAGATCACCACATCGACGGCGACTGCAATCCTATCATGGTCATTCACACCCAGCACCCTATTCACGCACTCATATAAGTGTCTGATCAACACGAAATATAAACGACAGTGCAAGACGTGTCAAGTTGAGGTCTGGCCGTCCTCGACTTCTTTAGCTAAGCGCTGAAGTGTGCGCCAGGACGTTCGCAATGTGACCCCACCTATGGCTAGCCCGCTGAGCCCCGCGAGCGTACTCCACATCACCTGCGTGACCCTGCGGGTGCGGAGAGCAGCGCGCGCCTCCACGACGTCACAGGGTGGGTTGCGTTCGGGGCAGTTCGTCTCGAAACCGGCTACCCGAAGGGCCGAGATATCGTCCAACAATCGATCCTCCGCCATGAGCTGGACCTGGAAGCGGACCAGAACGAAAGCCAATATCAGGCCCACGATGATGACAGCAACACCGAAGAGTAGACCGAGAATGGCTATGCGGGTGCGAAGATAGATCGACACGAGTATCACCTCTGCGGCGGAGCGTTTGTGATTTTTCTCATAAAAACGATATTTACTATAGTTTTGACAGGATATCGGGCTTCGGCTATAGTAGAGATCAAGAGCATCTTTATTGAGTTTAGAGGATGCTCAGCCTCTCCGCATCCAACATGCAAGAGGGGGTGGCAAAATGTGCGGATTTTGCCACCCCCTCTTTTGGTTTCCGACGGTGTGATCGTCTAGGCGCCGTCTGAAAAACCGAGCAAACGCAAGCCATTGAACACCACCAGGACTGTACTTCCCTCATGGCCTACCACACCCAGCGGCAGAACCAGGTCTGCGCCAAGGGTGCCGATGATCAGCAGCAGGATGACAGACAGCGAAAAGGCAATATTCTGCCAGACGACACGTCGAGCCTTGTGACTTAAACGGATGGCGTAGGCCAGCTTATTCAGGTCGTCTGACATGAGGACCACGTCGGCTGTCTCAAGTGCCACGTCCGTACCGGCAGCCCCCATGGCCACCCCAATCGTTGCCGCCGCCAAGGCAGGTGCATCGTTCACGCCATCGCCAATCATGGCAGAGCGCCCCACCCTGGCCTCTAGCTCTTTTAGGCGGGTGACTTTTTCATCTGGGAGCAGCTGGGCGTGATACTCATCGACTCCAACCTGCTGTGCAATGGCACGCGCAACGCGCTCATTGTCACCGGTCAGCATAATGATGTGATCAATACCAGCACGCCGCAGCGCGGCGACCGCATCCTTGGCGTCCTCTCGGACACGATCAGCTACTGCGACCAAGCCGATGCAATCGGCGGCGCGTGCGACCAGCAGCACCGTCTTGCCCTCATCTTCAAGACGGTCGCGGGTACTGCGCACCTCATCGGTCATCGTCACACCTTCCTCGCTTAGAAAGCGTTCATGGCCGACACGGATCACCTCTCCGTTGACTATTGCTTGAACACCTCGACCCGGCAAAGCCTGGAATTCGTCTGGCTGAGTGATGGCTAATCCGCGCTGCTTGCTGGCATCCAGCACAGCACGCGCGAGCGCATGCTCCGATAGAGCCTCGGCGGAAGCTGCATAGCCCAATACTTGTTCCTCTGCCAAGCCTGATAGGGAGAGCACGTCCGTCAACTCCGGGCGTCCATAGGTCAGGGTGCCTGTCTTATCGAAGGCCACCGCTTTCAGGGTGGCGGCGTTCTCTAAATGGACACCCCCTTTGAACAGGATGCCTGCACGGGCGGCGTTAGCGATCGCACTGAGAATGCTGGCTGGCGTGGAAATCACCAGGGCGCAGGGCGAGGCAACGACCAGCAGCACCATCGACCGATAGAAGTGTGTATCGAATGGCTGGTTGAAAAGCAGCAGGCCACCCAGTAGGAAGAGGGCCACCCCGGCGATCACAGCGAGTGCGTAGTACTGCTCGAAGGTATCGAGGAAGCGTTGGGTTGGTGCACGTTGAGCCTGGGCTTGCTCAACCATGCGGATGATTTTGCTTAAGGTGCTGTCGTTGGCCTGACGGGTCGCCTTAACTTCCAACGCACCATGCTGATTGACGGTCCCGGCGAACACGTCATCCCCGACGGCTTTGTGCACCGGAATAGACTCCCCGGTGATGGAGGATTGATCGATGGCCGACTCACCCTTCACAATCGTGCCGTCGATGGGT
>JAADYZ010000451.1 GCA_010092775.1 Chloroflexota bacterium | reverse complement strand
GATCTAAACCGAGGCTACTTCGATCTCACCTTCATCCAACGCCTGCTTTCGATCAACCCGCTGGCCTTCGATCCGTTCTCTGTCCGCACCTCCTTCCCTAAATTGCAGGCAGGCAAAGTCAACGTCCTATTCTCAACGGTCTACGCTCTTGAGCGGGAGGCCCTTTACAACATTCGGCTCATTCAAAACAGCACCTGGTTTCGTTTGCTGCCTCGCCGCATCAAGAACGTTCGGCAGGCCAACCAATTCCTGGTCCGAATTGCAATCATGATTCTGGTTCCTGCACTCATCTTAGCAGGCATTGGCGGCTTGGTAGTGGGCTTCCTGGGCTTTCTGATGCTGCTGGTAAGCCTGATTGGCTTTGCCATAGCTGCTGCGATCCTGGTTCTAAACTTCACCTGGTACCAACCGCGCCTTATCGACCAAGTGCTGCGCCCGACCGGTTTCAAGTCGACTAACCTCACATTGGACGAGGTTGAAGAGGATGTCGCGAGAGCGAATCCAGATGAGGTGCGCATCGCCAAGTCTGTTGAGGAGCTTCACCGCGCGCTTACTGACATTGACCAAGCACGCCACGTACGACGACAAAGTGCCCCACCCGACGAATTTGATCCGCGTAACCGAACGGTCACCGAAGCACTCGTGCTTATCCATGCCTTGGAAGGTGCACAGTGCTTGCATGGCCCCCACCTTAGCGAGCGCTTCAATCAGATTGAGCGTCTGCGGGAAAAAATAGCTACGATGCAACGTGAGCGTGCCGATCAGGCCAAGCAGCGGCTCAAAGACTTGACAGATGAGCTTTACAGTGACCCTGCCTTCGAGGATGAAGTCTTCGCCAACTTGTTCAGCCTGTACAGGCGCGGTGTCGCGCAGATCGGCTTGGGGCACTTCTATCCCAACGTTGTGTCTCAAACGGTCTTTTCGTTCCCAGAGCGTACAACGGAATTGATTGATGAAGAACTATGGGCCAAGAACTGGCACGACTTAACGATTGGCCTGACCCCTCTGGGCTTCAAGGTGGTACATGAGATGATCCGGCTGGGCATCATCATTGACCTATCCCATACATCACCTGCCGCGCGCCGCGACGTTTATGATCTTGTGGACTTCCTAGAGGCCGAATATGGTCGCCGAGGGACTGTGGTCTTCTCGCACGTCGGCGTGCAGGCGATCCACCGCCACCCCTACAATCTGGCCGACTGGGAGATCAAGTGGTTGGCGGAACACAGCGGGCTGATCGGTGTGATGTGGTCGAATTATTGGTTGAGCGGTCATGAAACCGTCAAATTGGGGACAGGCTATTTCGCCCGGACAATCGATCACATTTTGCAGGTGAGCGGCGGCCAGACTAACTTGATCGCCTTTGGATCGGATTTAGACGGCTTCAGTGACCCGCCCGATGAACTGTACGATGCCACTCGCTGGCCCATTGTGACTCAATACCTGGCCGCTGAGCTGGACCGTGTCTCGCCAGATCCAGCTTTCCCGCGCTACTCGCTGGCCGACCTGCGTGCCTTCATGGGCGGGAACGCCATTCGTATTCTTCAATCTGGTTGGGGCCGAGTGGTTGGTGATAGGCTTGAAGACCTCGGAAAGCAGCTCGGCAGTCTCAATAATCGGCAAGCCCTTGAGGCCGCACAAGCGCTGCGTGATTTAGCCCTCTTGGATAGCCTGACCCATCTAGACTTACGCTATGCCGACCTGCGCCATGTGGACTTATCGTCGGCAGATTTGCGCGGCACACGCTTCGATGGCGCTGACCTGCGTGGAAGCATCTTCCGCGAAGCCCAAATCGACCCACAAGCTCTAGAGAATGCCATCACAAACGAGTTCACTATCCTTCCTGATGGCTCGCCCGCAGGATAGAGAGGACAAACCTTGATGAACAAGCAAGCTTTCCTGGCTGCGGCTGCTCAGGTCGCCCCGGCCTATCTAGATCTCGATCGCTCATTGGGTATTGCCGAAGCGTGGATCTCTCGTGCTGGTCAACAAGGGGTGAAGCTGCTGGTCTTCCCAGAAACCTGGCTACCTGGTTATCCCTTCTGGCTAGATGATGCGCCATCAATGGCTCTGTGGGACTATCCGCCGACGAAGGCCGTCTTCCGGCGTTTGTTTGAGAACAGCGTCGAGATTCCCTCGTCGGCCACGGAAAGACTGGCCCATGCGGCTCAAGCAGCCCAGGTCAACGTTGTGATGGGCTTGAACGAACGCGACGGGCAGACCCTCTACAACAGCATGTTGTACATCTCCGATCAGGGGGAGCTGCTCGGCAAACATCGCAAATTGGTTCCAACCTTCACCGAGCGGATGGTCTGGGGGCGCGGCGATGGTAGCACCCTCACGGTCGTGGATACATCCGTTGGCCGGGTCGGTGGATTGGTCTGCTGGGAGCATTGGATGCCGCTGGCCCGCCAATCCATGCACCAGCAGCGCGAGCTAGTGCATGCTGCTGTCTGGCCAACCGTCAAAGAGATGCTGTTGCTCGCATCGCGCGCCTATGCCTTCGAGGGGCGGACTTACGTCATTGCCGTTGGCACCCCCCTGCGCCGCGATAATCTACCAACTGATCTCGATCTCTTGAACGAGCTGGAGGGGGACGGCCCTTGGATGCGCGGCGGCTCAGCCATCATTGGCCCGGATGGTGAATGCCTGGCCGGTCCAGCGGGTGATGGTGAAGATCTGCTGATTGCAGAAATCGATCCTGGGCGAGTGACCGAAGAGCTGATGGCGCTCGATGTGACTGGACACTACGCTCGCCCGGATGTCTTCACCTTGACAGTTGATACCAAACCGCATAGCTGTCTCTT
>JAADYZ010000450.1 GCA_010092775.1 Chloroflexota bacterium | reverse complement strand
TTCGTGATTAGTGCCATTCTTGGCCCGTCCCCCTCAGCGGGATGCCTGGGTCAGCAGGGCATCGGAGGTGACCTGCCGAGGGCCAAAAAATGAGTTAAATCGAGGTTAAATTCGTTTTGTTCGGTCTTGACCGAACAATGCCATCATGCTATGATGGCGCCGTGAAAGGATAAGCCAGACCTATGAATATGGAAAACGCGCGTCAGTTCGTCGAGGACTGCGGCCTTTTTTATGAAGCGACCGGCCTGGGGCGGACGCACGGTCGGGTGATCGGTTGGTTGATGATCTGCGACCCACCCCACCAAACGCTCGATGAACTGGCCGATGCCCTCCAAAACAGCAAAAGCACCATCAGCCCGGTCACCCGGATGCTCGTTCAATATGGCCTGATCGAAAGAATCAGCCGGCCAGGCGAACGCAAAGACTACTACCAGATGGTAGAAGGCTTCTGGATTAATGTGGTCGGGCGGGCGCTGGAGGAATTTCGGGCGGCTCGTGCGCTGGCCGAGCGCGGACTCACCTTGTTGGATGATGCCCCTGAAGGGCAGAAACGGCACGTCCGCCAGATGTACGAAATGTATGGCTTTTTCGAGCGGCGCTTTCCGCCTCTGCTTGACGACTGGATAGCCTATCAGGACGAACTGCCAGGCGCACCAGATAACGAAGCATCCCAAGGCTAGCGTTCTTCAGCTTGACGACGGGTGATGGCGAACAGGCCATGCTGAGTCCGCCATCACCGGCCATCAATCACGAAGGCCGGGACAAGCTAATGTGTGGTTGTTGGGGCGGTCAGCCGACCCAAGGTTTGGTAGAACTTTGAACATAAGGATGAAAACACAAATGATCGACGTTCGGCATCTCAACTTTACGTATCCGGGCGCAGCCACCCAGACCTTGAAAGATCTGAACTTCCAGATCGCAATGGGCGAGATACTCGGTTTTCTGGGGCCGAGCGGTGCAGGCAAAACCACCACCCAGAAGATCCTGATTGGTTTGCTCACCGGCTTCGAAGGGGAAATCTCCGTTATGGGCAAGCCTCTGCAAGATTGGGGCTACGCCTATTACGATCGGATTGGCGTCTCCTTTGAGCTGCCCAATCACTACTTGAAACTCACAGCGCTGGAGAACCTCGCTTACTTCGCGTCGCTCTATCGGGGCGAAACGCGTGACCCGCAAGAGCTGCTTGAGATGGTGGGCCTGGGCGAAGACGGCGGCCTCAAAGTGGCTGAGTTCTCAAAGGGCATGAAGAATCGTCTCAACGTTGCGCGGTCGCTGCTGCACAAGCCGGAACTGCTCTTTTTGGATGAGCCGACCGCTGGCCTCGACCCGGTTAACTCGCGGCGCATCAAGAACCTGATCGCCCATCTGAAGTCCGAGGGCACAACGATCTTCCTCAGTACGCATGATATGGTGGTGGCCGACGAGCTGAGTGACCAGGTTGGTTTCATCGTGGATGGCGAGATCAAGTCGATGAAGTCGCCGCGCGACCTCAAGCTGGAACATGGTCAGCGCATGGTGCGCGTCGAGTTTGGCCTGAACGGCACCACCGAGTCGCGCGAGTGCCCGCTAGATGGCCTGGCGGAGAACAACGAGTTCATCGCCACGATTGGCCGCGACGACCTGCAAACCATCCATACGCAAGAGCCGACCCTGGAAACGATCTTCATCGAAGTGACCGGGAGGGAACTCGGATGACCGCCGTCTACGCGCGTATCAAGTCGCGCTTGCTCAATACCATCATCACCGATGTGGTGGTGCAGGTGCGCGCCAATTTCTATCTGGCAACTGGTTTTGTGCTGCTGGTCTGGCTGGGTTTTATCAGTTTCTTGCCGCCTGCGGCAGAAACCTTCATGCCGATGATCCTGCTGACCAATCTAGTGGTGACGGCCTTCTGGTTTATCGCCGGACTGATGCTGCTGGAGAAGGATCAGGGCGTGCTGGTGGGCTTGATTGTCACCCCGCTGCGCCCGATCGAGTACGTCAGTTCCAAAGTGCTGACCCTATCGTTCTTGGCAGTGGCCGAAAACGTCCTCATCGTGCTGATGACGCGCGTCTTCTGGCAGGTCGAGGGCATGTCGCTGATCGAGAGCCTGTTGCAGCCCAACTACTTGTGGATTGTGGTTGGCCTGCTGATCAACAGTGTGCTGTTCTGCCTGTTGGGCTTCTTCTCAGTGCTGCGCTTTGACTCGTTCAATGCCTTCTTGCCGCCTGCGACGCTCATCACCCTGTTGTTTGAGCTGCCCGCTCTCGTTTACCTGGGGGTGCCGGAGACGCCGCTGTTCTACCTTCTGCCGACTCAAGCTCCGCTGCTGCTCTTCGAGGCCGCCTACAGCGGGATCGAAACCTGGCAGTTGCTCTATGCCATTGCCTATCCGACACTCTGGATTGTGGTGGCCTTCGCCCTGAGCCAGCGGTCTTTTCGTAACTTTGTCATCCGTCACGTGGGAGGCTAACACAAACCATGCAAGCACTCGCTATTCTGGCCGCCCTTGGCCTCAACGATATTCGCAACGTCCGGCGCGACGCCCTGTTAGGCTGGATGTTCCTGCTACCGCTTCTCTACGTGGCGATGGCACGTTGGCTGGTCCCGCTGATCGATGGCAACATCGCCTTTGATCTGTCGCCCTACTACGGCTTGATTATGGCTTTGGTGGGGCTGGCAACACCGTCGATGCTCTTTGGTGTCATCATTGGCTTCATGCTGCTGGACGAGAAAGACGATCGCACCCTGATCGCGATGCGCGTCACGCCGCTGCCGATCCTGGGCTATATCCTGTCTCTTATACACATCT
>JAADYZ010000449.1 GCA_010092775.1 Chloroflexota bacterium | reverse complement strand
TTGGGTGGTATCCGTGACATGCCAGGCCTGCCGCAAATGTTGTTCATTGTTGATGTGCATCGCGAATACACCGCCGTCAATGAGGCCAACATCCTGAACATTCCGATCATTGGGGTCGTCGATACCAATGGTGACCCCGAGTCGGTCGATTATGTCATCCCGGCGAATGATGATGCGATCCGCGCCATCAAACTGATCACCGGAGCGATCGCCGATGCTGCCCTCGAAGGTCTGGCATTGCGTAAGGATGGTGATCTCGATCAAGCCTCCGACCAGTACGACTTCCAAGACTACGACGAGGCTGAAGACGACGAGGAATACTTGGGTGCCTCTACCCTGGCCAAGTTGCAGACGCTCTCCTTTGACGATGACGAAGATGATGAGGAAGAGGACGTTCCGAACGCCGAAGCCAATGCCGATGAGGGGGCTGAGGCAGTCACTGAAGCGCAAGCCGAACCAACTGCTGAAGAAGACTAGCGCAACGCGCGAACCGATCTGGGTCCAACTTATCACCGAGGAGATGCATGACGATGGCAGTAGACGCAAAGCTAGTGAAAGAACTCCGTGAACAGACGGGGGCAGCCGTCCTCGACTCGAAGCGGGCACTTGAAGAGAGTGACGGCGACATCGAGAAGGCCAAGGAGTGGCTCGCTGAGAAAGGCCTGGCGACCGCTCGTAAGAAGGCTGGCCGAGTGGCTCGTGAAGGCGTGATCGAGAACTACACCCACACGGGCGGTCGAGTGGGTGTGATGGTCGAAGTAAACTGCGAGACGGACTTTGTCGCGGCGACCGATCAGTTCAAGGACTTTGCCCACGATGTGGCGCTACACATCGCTTTCGCCAACCCACAATATGTTGATGTGTCTGACATCCCAGAAGCGGTACTGGAAGAAGAGAAAGAAGCCCTATTTGAAGAGGCTAAGGAAAGCGGCAAGCCCGACAACATCATCGAGAAGATTGTCGAGGGCCGCCTAGAGAAGCTCTACGCTGAGATCGTCTTGCTGCGGCAACCCTTCGTCAAAGATGAAGACATGACAGTTGGTGAACTGCTAACTAAAACGGTCAGTGAGATCAAAGAGAATGTCCAAATTCGGCGCTTTGCTCGCTTTGAACTTGGCGAGACAGTCGAGGATGCACCAGAAGACGAAGACTAAGCACATCGAATGATGACCGAAAAAGGATTAGAGACAGACACCTGCTCTAATCCTTTTTTTTGACCTGTTAACTGTGGGAGATGTTGAACCATGAAACCAAAGTTTGAGCGGGTAATGTTGAAGCTGGGCGGTGAGGCTCTTTCGGGCGAGTCCGGTTGTGGAATCGATCCACGCGAAGCCACGCGTATTGCAAACATCATCAAACGGGTGAAAGATCACGGCATTGAGATCGCGGTTGTGATTGGCGCAGGAAATCTATGGCGCGGATCAAACGGTATTGAGGCTGGTATGGATCGCGCCACAGCCGACTATATGGGAATGATCGCGACAGTGATGAATGCCATGGCCCTGCGGGACTCGCTAGAACGGCTGGGCGTCGTGACGCGCGTGCAAACCGCGATCGAAATGAAAGCTGTTGCAGAACCCTACATCCGCTTGCGAGCTATTCGTCACCTGGAAAAGGGGCGTGTGGTGATCCTGGGGGGTGGCACAGGCAATCCCTATTTCACGACCGACAGCGCGGCTGCCCTGCGTGCGATGGAAATTCATGCCGATGTGTTGATCAAAGCGACTAAGGTCGACGGCGTTTATGACAGCGATCCGAAGCTCAATCCGGATGCGGTGCGCTTTGATCACATCGACTTCATGGACGCGATCAACATGAAGATTGGTGCGCTGGACAGCACAGCGATCACGTTGAGCATGGAAAACAACCTGCCGATTATGGTGCTGAATCTGTGGGAAGAAGGTGCCCTTGAACGTGCCATCTTGGGCGAAAAAGTGGGAACGACCATTGACTAGCTGAGGCCAGCCGACACAATGTCTGTGTCGGCTGGCCATGACTTACTCAAAGCGGAAGGTTGACAGCACATCACTAAAGACGTTGCCGTCTACATTGGTGAAGCTGATGGCATAGGTGCGGCCATCTCGTGACACGAAGAAGACGACCAAGCCATTGTCGGCGGTGGCCCGCAAACCTGACAACCCGCTGAATTGCACATCCTCAACGGTGAAGGTCCGTCCGGGGGCTTCCTGAGCCATCACCACATCGACTGTCCCGCGTGTGTTGTCACTGCCATAGACCAGGATGAAGCCAAAGCCGGTGTCGCCTGTGATGGTCTCAAAGCGGACAGCATTGGCAATGTCGCCTTCCCAGTCCCAGATCCAACCATCGGCAATGTCAATGACGTAATCATAGTCAGGGTTGTCGAAGGTCTGGGTGAGCGATGTGAAGGGATCAAAACGCTCGATGTAGGTGTAGTTGGCAAAAAAGTATTCATCACCCAAGGACGAGGCATAGGCGCGTAGTTGAAGAATGTCACCTTCTTGGGCGGATCCGCCCGGCCAGCGTTCAGCAGGCGGCACGATTAATCCGAAGGTCACCTGGAAGTTGCCACTTTCATCGGCGGCTTGCTCATAATAGACCTCGCCAATCGTGCCCGTTAGTGAGGTCCAGTACAACTCAACAATCTCATTGGGGGCGAAGCCGGTGCCAACCACAAAGATCACATCCAGCGGTTCACCAACTGCCGGTGAGATCGAGATGCCGGGGCCAGTCGGCACAGGAGGCGGTGAGAATTCGTTATCTGCCGGTTCGTCTGATCCATCATCGGTGTCGCCTTCCCCCTCAGCATCATCAGCCTCTTCTTCACCCTCAGGGGCTTCCGTCGCACCGATTTGAGTCGGCTCAGGCAATGGCGTTGGCGCAAGGTCTGGGGTGGGTTCAGCTTCAGCCGTCTCGGTGGTCGCCGTCGGGGCGACAGCGTCGTCAGGCGGCAAGGTAGGCGCTAGCTCGAAAGTGGTCGGCGTCGGGGCGACAGTCTCTGTGGGGGCCAATTCTTCAGGTTGAGCATCGCCGCTGCCCACCAGGTTGGTGATGGTGGCACAGCTCGCTGAAAAGAGCAGCGCAACGACGGCCAGCGGGATGAGGATTTGACGTGTCATAAGGGTTGTCCTGCCTCGTTATCGGCATGATAGGCTCTCGCTGCTATTGTAGCGAAGCGCCCGCCAAAAGCATATATCGAAAGGCCACCGGATCGCACTGAGTTGGCGACGATAGGCCCGTCAATCGACGCTGGTGCTTGTCGCGCTTCTTCAGTAGAGTCGAACTTATGCCAGCCTCACTTTCAACCCCCGATCGTCGTGACATCGCTGCTTTGATCTTGCTTGCCTTCTTAGCACTTACGGCAACTTCTGCAATGGCGTGGTTTGTCACCGAACGGATTCCCCATCTTGAAGATGAGATGACCTATCTCTTTCAGGCCCGCACCTATGCCGAAGGCGCGCTATGGGTGCCCGCTCCGAGCGGTCCTTTCTTTACCCCGTTTGTGGTCGATGTTGATGGCCGCTGGATCGGAAAATATCCAGTAGGTTGGCCTGCCGTGCTCGCTCAAGGGGAGCGTTGGGGCCTGGGTTGGCTGGTCAACCCGCTTTTGGCCACCTTGACCATATTACTGATCTACCTGCTAAGCCGCGATTTGTTTGATCGGCAGGTAGGTCTTTTGGCAGGATTACTCGCTCTCAGTTCGCCTTTCTTTTTGATTCAATCCAGCTCATATATGAGTCACAGCGCGGCTTTATTGTGGGTCACGGCGATGACCTGGGCTTTCGTGCATGCTGAAGGCCTGAGACGAGAAGGGCAAACAGGGCAATGGTGGGCTGCATTGGCTGGCTTGATGCTTGGTATGCTAGCGATGACGCGCTCGCTGACGGCAATCGGTATTGTACTGCCCTTTTTGGGCTGGCTGGCACTCGAAGCCTTGCGTCAGCCCCGCCAGATACCAGCGATCGTCGCGACCTATGTGCCGATGGGTCTGATCACGATCCTGGTGGCCGCTGTCCAACCTCTCTATTTGACCATCGTGACGGGCAGCCCCAACACCAATCTGTATACAATGATCTGGGAATACGACCGCATCGGCTTTGGGCCGGACATTGGGCGCAGTGGGCATACCCTTGAACAAGCTCTGACCACCGCCGGATTAGACCTCGGCTTGTGGGCCAGCGAGTTATTCGGCCTTCCCCATACCAGTTGGTTGATTCTGTTGGTTGGACTGGTAGCGTTGTGGCGGCGATCATCCAACGTGGAACGGCTGCAACATGTTAGCCTGCTGGTGCTTCCCTTCATCACCCTGGTGGGGGTGCATCTGGCCTATTGGGTTGGCGCACAAGTCTATGGGCCGCGCTACTACTATGAAGCCCATAGCAGCCTGGCGATCATTGGAGCGTTAGGCTTGGTTGGGCTTGGTCAGCTCTTGGCGAAGGTTATCCAACGTGTGAGGCCTATGGAAGAAGCGGCTCGGGAGCGGTTGCGGGCGGCTTTGCCCTTCGTATTGTGTGGACTGGTGTTGTTGGTCAATCTGACGACTTATCTGCCGGGGCGATTGGACGATTGGCATGGTCTTTATGGCATTGTTCGAGCGCCCATCGATCAACTGGAGACCCTGCGCCAAAGTGATGAGCTGCTGGTCTTGGTGCGAGGTGGGCGTTGGTTTCAGTATGCGGCCTTGTTCTCGCTGAACTCGCCCTGGTTTGATGGCGAGGTCATCGTCGCCCACGACAATGATCCGCGCCGAACGGCGGCGCTACGAGCACTGCTGCTCGATCGGGAGACCTGGTTTTATAGTGAGGGCCAGTTCACACGTGAGCCAGCCCCCTATAATTAGCCAATTAGATGGAACTGCGTCTGGCGGCCATGCAGCCAGTGCATCCTACTGTCTGTCAACACCGCCTCCTCTTCGAGCGCTATGCGCACCTCTTGGCCGTCCCAGTCGGGCACACTGTGCTTGACGTTCAGCTCGATGGAATAGCAGGTATCGTCGAATAACTCGTAGTCGCCTGGGCCAGACACACCGCCTTGTTGATCCCACAAGCCGATGGTGGGGCCGGCTGCATGACCATGAAAACCGATCGGGTGGCTGTAGATCTGTGGGGTGATCCCTTCGGCCTTGGCACGATC
The DNA here is from genome assembly GCA_010092775.1 of Chloroflexota bacterium. Taxonomy (GTDB): domain Bacteria; phylum Chloroflexota; class Anaerolineae; order Aggregatilineales; family UBA3940; genus TC-71. The sequence goes on along the minus strand of JAADYZ010000449.1, from coordinate 7,805 downwards.
AAGGGCTGCTTTCAGCACCTCGTTGCCTGTCCGCCCCACCTTCATCTCTTCCATGTGGATATCTTGCAGACGGTTACCCGCTGCCAGCGCCGCCTTCAATCCCTCTGGGGCATCGCTTTCACCTGGTTTCAGTACGTAGCCATGCTGCTGCTGATCGGTCGTTAAACCGAGGTAGGTAAAGCCCATATCGCAGTGCAGCAGGTCGCCCGGCATGATGACCCTGTGTTGGGGCTTGCGCTTGGAGTAATCCTCAAAGTGGCTGCCGTGGGATTGAATCTCCACGGTTGGTTGGAACCAGGCCTTGAAGCCAAGATCGAGCATGGTTTGGCGCATCCACCACACCACATCATCCGTTGTGGTGATGCCCGGCTGAATAACTCGGAAGGAAAAGGCCTCTGCGATAATGGCATGACCCATCTCAATTAATCCTGGATAGACGACCAGCTCATCCGGAATGCGCCACTCCAGCCAGCCTACACAAAGGCGCTCGGCGCTTTGGGTGCGTGCCATCACGTCTTCGCCGAGGGCCTCTGCGACGCGTTGATATTCGTGATGGCTGATGCCGTCGCCGAAGGGGAACGTGCTGGACCAATTTAATCCAATAGAGGCCGGATTACGCTCCCGGACAGTACGGGCCAGACAAGCCAATTGATCTTCTTTGGTGGGGTCCCAACCGGTTTCGTAGAAGCCAGCCATTCCATAACGGCTGAGGGTCAGCCGTTCCACCGTCCCGTCCTCCTGGCGAGTGAAAACCAGGATGGTCCGTCGGCGTGCCGCCATCTCTGGCTCTGGCAGTAAGGTCATGATCACTGGATCTTCGTTGTATTCGCGTGCGACAACGATCCACATATCGAGGCCTTCACGCGCCATCAACTGAGGCAGGAGGGTCTCAAGGCGCTGCTTGAGCCAATCGTTTTGCACGACCATTTGCTGACGTAGGGGCAGGATTTTGGGGCGGAAGGCCGCCGCTGCTTGAGAGGGTTGCATAGATGCCTCGCAGGGTGTGGTGTCAGAACGAATCGATAGAGAGATTATGGGGGGGCCGCGGCATGGCGTCAACTGGAATGCGGTTGAACTGGGTATCCTCAACCGCTACAGTTTATGGGGTTCCTTGATCACAGAAGAAACGGATAAGCTCCATGATTAAGTTGCTGCTAGTTCGGCATGGTCTAACGGATTGGAACATGGAAGGGCGCATGCAAGGCCAGACCGATGTACCACTGAACGACATCGGGCGCGAACAAGCTCGTCGGCTGGCCCCGCTGATCCAAGAGATGAGCATCGATGCAGTCCTCGCCAGCGACCTCTCAAGGGCCTGGGAAACAGCCGAAATCATCACGATGGGCAAGAGCCTGGAGCTGAAGCCAGAGCCGCGTTTGCGCGAAGTCGGGATGGGTGTGTTCGAGTCGCTGACCTATGTTGAGGCGCTGGAGAAGTATCCCGTTGAGGTACAAGCCTGGGTGACAGAGAAGCGCATCACACCAGAAGGCGGTGAGAGTTCCGCCGAGTTCGCCGGGCGGGTTGGCTCCTTGCTGACTGAGCTTCGACAGAATGATCGCGATCAAACGCTGCTGTTAGTTGGACACGGTGGTTCCATCCGTGAGATGATGCGGTTGGCTCTCGGAATCTCGGAGATGGGGCGTGGCCATTTTGAGATCGAGAATACCTCTGTGACAGAACTGCACTTCGTGGAGGACTATCCGATCTTTCACAAGGTGAACGATACCCGTCACCTGGATGGCTTCGAGGAGCCAAAGAAATCGATATAAGCGGCATGATAGGCTTTGCGCGGTGAGCCGACCGCCGCCTTGATGGCCTGCTTGATCCCCAAGCCATTTTGAAAGGCCAGTTTGGGTCGCTCGACAATAGCATCTGGAAGATGGCCACGAAAAGCTTCTTGCAGCACCGCCTTCCATTCCTTGGGTGGTTTTTGAACGGCGTCACGTGGTAAGGATAAGGCAAACTCCACCAACGGACGGTGTAGAAAGGGCAAGCGGGCCTCGATGCTGTGGGCCATGAAGACCTTGTTGGCCCGCGCAAAGTTCTTATGCCCTTGGGCGAGCAGCAGCGCCTTGCGATATGCGTGCCAATCTGCTGTCTGAAGAGCTTCGTCAGCGAAGCCGTAGCTGGCCCACAATTCGTCGCTGCCTTCACCACTGAAAACCACTCGAAAGCCATCGGCTGCCATGCGCTCAGCCAGCACCAGGCAAGGCCAGGCAATCTCGACCTGCGCTTTGTGAGTCATCTCGATTTGCCAGACCACCCGTCGCATATCCGCCAGGCTTGGCGCTGGAATCGAAACTTCACGTAGGTCTATTTCTAGCTCGGATGCGAGCAGTCGTGCTGCTGCTAAATCCGCAGAAGCCGGATCGTAGACGGCGGTGTAGGCCACGAGATCGGGATTGTGTTGACGCAAGAACAGCGCGATGCAGGCTGAGTCGATCCCACCGGAGAGGAGAGTGCAGATCGATACGTCGCCAGTCAAGCGTTCGTCAACCGCTTGATGGACCAGGCGATGGAGCATTGGGGCAGCCTCAGCGATGCGGCTCTCGATAGGTTTGAGGGGAGTATCGTAGTAAGGCTGGAGTGTGAGTCCATCCTCGCACAGAATGCCGAGGTGACCAGGTGGCAGCATCTCCGCATTGTAGGCGGGCCGGTTTAAAGCCAACAAGGCTTTCAACTCCGACACAACCACATACGGGGGGGCAGGGGTCACATGGAGTGGAATCTCGCCGAAGCGATCGCGAGCAAGCAAGATGCAATCGGGCTGACGTTCATCCAGCCAGACGGCTGCAAACATCCCCTCGACTCGATTGAAGGCGCCCATTGAGTTCTGTTGAAGCAGCGCCGCTAAGACCTCGACGTCGCTGTCTGTGTCGAACTGATGGCCATCTTGGGTCAACTGCTGACGCAACGAGCGATAATTCCAGATTTCTCCGTTAAGGGCCAGGGTGATTGGTCCGTAGGCAAAAGGTTGATTGGCTCGTGGATGTGGATCTACAATGGACAATCGCGTGGCCCCAAGACTGACTCGACCTTTACGGATAGAGCCAGTGGCGTCAGGCCCACGATGCTGTAGGGTGGGTAGTCCATGTTCAATGTCGTGATCCAGGCTAGCGATGATGCCGCACATCAGGCAGAAGGACGATCTGTCTTATTCCAAAGCAGGGCCGTTGCCACGCCGAAAAACAGCGCGTGTGCCAGATTGGCCCCGGCAGGCACCAGGAAGTCCGCCAGGGTCGGAGCGATCCAGATGACGGGGGTGAATACAATCTGCGGAATCAACGGGCTGATCAGGATTATCCAGCGCGGAAAAGGTGTCTTGCCGGAGAGTACAGCGCTTGCGAACCACAGCGTCACGATGGCGAAAAGCAGGTAGAATGCTGCCAGCAGCGGGATCGCGAAGGGGAAATAAGGTTCAGCGATTGACAGAGCTGTCGATGGATCGCCAGTCGCATTGATCACACGGGCAATCATTCCGACCGTCGCATGCCAGATCGCGCCGATGGCGGCAGTGTAGATGCCAAGCACCAGAATGGGTGCCGAAAGCCAGAATCCGGCGGGCTTGATGCGCTCGTAAATCATCCAATAGCCAAGGCCATAGAGTGGAATGATCGCCACGCCAAGCAGAAATCCGGCCAACATCCGGTCGGCTGGCACTGCCAGAACGGCACTGAAGGGATCGCTGGCGAAACCGGGTGCATAGAGCATCAGCGTGTCAGCCGCCGCGCCCAGGAGGCTGGCGAGCGTCACAGCCACGCCAATCATATTGAGGGTAGACCTGCGGTCGCTTGTGTCCATGAGGGCGATTATAACGGAGCAACCGCGCTAATGTCTTGTGTTTTAGAGAGTGCTTCACTAGAATCGGCTGCAATTGTCGATGTTCCGCTCGTGGCGAGAGCTTTGCCCCTGCGCGATTAGGACCCCTATGACCCAGCTATTTGATGCCGGTCTAACGTTGTATCGCAAGACGCTCAAGCGTGTTTATCCAATCCACGCGGCTATTCATGCTTTGATGAGCTGGGTGGTCATCCCTGCCTTGGAGGCCTTGCACCGATTTAGAACCATGCCAGATGATCCGCTGTGGTTTCGGGTGGAACTTCTGACCAATCGACACGAGGCGGAGACCCTTGCGCAGCTAGAGCGGCTCATTGAGCCAGGTATGACCGTACTCGACATCGGGAGTCACGTGGGATACTATGCTCGCCGCTTTGCACAGTTGGTAGGTGCTCAGGGCCGTGTGCTGGCTTTTGAGCCCCATCCGCGCAATTTCGCGCTACTTGAGTCCAACACAGCACGCTTCCCCGCCGTCCAGCCGCTTCAATTCGCAGTAGGGGAGAGTGAAGGTCGCGCCCAGCTTTACGACTATTTGATCATGTCGGCGAGTGGCTCGCTCAACTATGATCCTAATCTCCTTGACTTGCAGAAAGCGCACGTCCGCCAATCAGACATTGCGCCGCGCATCGCTCGCGACTTTCCAGTTGAGTCCTTTAGTGTCGATGTGGTTCCATTGGATCGCTATCTGGGTGAGCATGGAATCGATCAAGTGCAGGTGATTAAAATGGACATTGAGGGCGCTGAGATCGGCGCGTTGCGCGGCCTGCGCCGGACGATTGACCAGTCGCCCGCGGTCACTTTGATCATGGAGTTCAATCCGGGTGCGCTGGTCGCTTTCAACCACGATCCTCTTGAAGCCCTGCAAGAGGTGATCGACATTATGAGTGGTGGCGCGGTTGCAATCATCGAGCCGAACGGGGCCCTTGAGGCCTTGGCAGTCCCCTCTGATGCGGCCAGCCAACTCACAACCCGGCTCCTCAGCGATATGGGTGTGGTCAACCTCTTGATCCGCAAGGGGATTTGACTCGCCCTTGCGCGTTGACTTCTTCCCCTAGATTGCCGATAATACGCCTAATCTAGCCCCGATCCCAGGGAGGACTGCATGGTTACCCCAACTACTCGGCGAAGCTTTCGCTTCGCGATGTTTGCCTTGTTGTATTTTGTGCAAGGCTCTGCGCTGGCTTATTTCCGCAATTTCCAGAAACCTTATCTCGATCAGTCGGGAGTCGATGCGGACCTGATTGGCTTGCTGACGGCGATTTTGCTGGTGCCATTCATCCTGAAGATCTTCATTGGGATGCTCAGTGATCGCGTCAATCTGTTGGGTTTGGGTCATCGTAAGCCCTATATTGTGGCGGGGTTGGTCTTGGCCGGGCTGGGTTTTGGCCTGGCGAGTCTGTTTGATCCGGCCAATTCGATTGTGCCCTTCATGGGCCTAATGATCGTGGGATCGTTCAGTGTCGCTCTGTTTGATTCCACCACAGACGGCCTAGCGATCGATACGACGCCACCGCGTGAGCAAGCAGCGGTGCAAGGCTTTATGGTCGGCGGGCGTGCTTTGGGCTTCATCGTGCTGTCCTTGATCTTTGGTGTTCTGGTTCAGGCTGAAGGCTATGCCCCGATGTTTGTGATCATCGGCTTAGGGATGCTGCTGCCGCTGTTGTTGGTGCTGCAAATCCACGAGTCACCGGAGCGTGAACCTGACCAACGCTTCGAGTGGTCCGCTTTCGGCGGCTTGGGCAAACCCCAGTTTCTGATCTTCGGGGCTTATGCCGTTCTCTATTCAGTAACCTCCTTTGGATTGGATGGCTTGCCAACCTTTTATCTAAGCGAGGCTTTTGGATCGACCGGGGCCGTCCTCGGAAATTATGGCGCTTTGCGCGGCGTTGGTGCTGTGGTCGGTGCCGTGGGGGCGGGCTTCCTGATGAGCCGTGTAGGACGGCCTGCGACAGCTTTTGGGGCACTGATTGGGGTGTCGATCGGTGCTCTGCTGTTTGGATTGACCAGCAGCGTACAGCAGGTCTTAGGCGTCGGATTAGTATGGGGCGTAGCCTGGGGATTTCAGGAAACGGTCTTTGTGGCACTCGCAATGAGTGTCGCTGACTCGCGCATCGCAGCTTCGATGTTCGCCATTATGATGGCGGTATCCAACCTGGGGAGTGCCATCGGGGAAGGTGTCTTCACCGGATTGACTGATAATCTCTCGTTCAGCATGGTCTTCATGATAATTGCCGGGATCAATCTGATTGTGCTGCCCGTGTTGTGGGGCTTCTTCCGAGTGTCAGCTCAACAGGCCGTTCCAGATGCGGGAGCGTTGGCACCCGCTGAGGGGAAATAAGGCTAACAACAAGGGGCACAATGTGCTGTGCCCCTTACTCAGATTGGGGAGTTAGTCACCCACGAAGTCGAATTCGTCAGGGTCAGTCCAGTCGTTTGGATAGCGCGACAGAGGCAGGCCCAGATAAGCTTCCACCACCCGGCGGAAGATCGGTGCGGCGACCGCTGACCCCTGCCCCCCGTTTTCCACCAGCACCGCTACAGCGATCTCAGGCTCATCATAAGGTGCAAAGCCAGCAAACCAGGCGTTCGGCTGCAGCGTTCCTGATACCTGGGCTGTGCCAGTCTTCCCGGCTACATCGATGGGCAAAGAGCCCAACCGCCACTCCGCAGTACCCAACACCGGATCCGAAGTGACCAGATTCAGACATTCGCGGATCGTGGCGAGCAGCTCAGGGTCAAGTGACATCTCTCGAATGACTTGTGGCTGTGTCACGACAGATGGTTCCTCGCCGATCAAGCCGATGCGATCCACAAGGTGGGGCTCATAAACGGTGCCACCGTTAGCGACTGTCGCCATCATCAGCGCGACTTGCAAGGGCGTTACAAGGACATCACCCTGGCCGATGGCTAGATTTACATTGTCCGGCACACTGAATTGCCGTCCATCACTCGTCAGGCCAAAGGGGTCTGGAATGGAGCCAGACTGCTCATCTATTTCAATGCCGGTAGCCGCGCCATAACCGTATTCGCGTGCTTCTTCGGCCAGGAGCCCCATCTCTTCATTCCCCAAGTCATAACCCACTTGATAGAAGAAAGTGTTAGACGAGGCTGTGAGCGCTTGACACAAGTTGATGGGCCCGAAGCCGTCCTCATTCCAGTCGTTGCGGCAGTCGGTCGGCCCTAACTCGCACCAGATACCAGTGGAATTGTGAATGTAGTCCAAGGGAAACAGGCCTGATTCCAATCCAGCGGTAGCTGTGACCACCTTGAAGACCGATCCTGCCGGGTAAGCGCTCTGCGCTGCCCGGTTGAGCAGCGGGCGTAGAGGCTGGTTGAGGACGTCAGCTAAATAGTTGCCATTGACGGCATAGGGATGCCCGTTGAAGGGATGCAAAGCATTAGGGTCAAAGTGGGGAAAACTGGCCATGGCCAGAACCGCACCACTGTTCACGTCCAAGACCACGACTGCTGCCCCGCCTGCCTCTTGCACCCAGGTGGGGCCACCCACCTGGTACGCCTCTTCAAGTGCATCTTGTACAGCGGCCTGTAAATCGCGGTCTAAGGTAGTGTAAATGCTCTGTGCCGGTTCAGCCTCCTTAGCGGCTACTTGCAGCACAAAGTTGCCTGTCGCGGTCCATAGATTGAGTTCGCCGCCGCGTGTTCCAGCCAAATAGGACTCGCCCCATTGCTCCAATCCAGCCTGTCCGATTAGTTCATCGCAGCGGTAGCCACGTTCTTCGTAGGCGGCGCACTGTTCTTCTTGGATGAAGCCGACATAGCCGAGCACATGGGGGGCAAGCACATTGTAGTAACGTCGGCCCACCTTGTCTTCAAAATTGAGCGCCGGTTGGAAGCTGAGTAAACGGGTCGCGTATTGTTGAAAGACCGCCGCATAGACCACACCGATGGCTACACTCCCGTCACCGGGTCGCCCAACATAGATCAGGCGGACCACATGTGGGGAAATG
>JAADYZ010000448.1 GCA_010092775.1 Chloroflexota bacterium | reverse complement strand
TGCGGACGACCGCGCAGGTCGGTGAAGTCGAGCGCCCGCTTCTCGACGAGCATGGCCCACACGGCATCGGATGCGGTGGGCGGACCTGCGTAACTCAAATAGATAGTATCGGCGTTGCAACGGTCGATGCGGCGCTGGGACAGTCCAAATACTTGAACCGTGCCTACGGCATCGATCTTACCGATGTGCGTCATATCAATGGATTGCATAAGACCTCCTGAGAGTGGAATCACAAAGCACAGGAGGTGATCCCTGCGCCGTTGGTGTGTATCTGCGATCCGTGACCGGACCAGGAGGTCAGCGGGCGATAGCCCGCCGAAGGTCCTCGACATAATCTCTTACTTGGGGATAGTGTTTTGCGCTTTTAGAGGGGCAAAGGCGCGATGCCTCTATTTGCTTCTACTTTGAGCAATTTACTGATAGAATAGCCTCATAGTCAGTCAATACATATCATTTCAACCAATTCTCTTCTCGGTAAACGATTCTTTTCCCATCCTCCTTATGATGTGTATACAGACCACTATTCATATCTGTGAGGACCTATGCCACACGATACACGTCAACGGCTAAAAGCCTTGATCGCCTTGTTACAACGCCACCCAGATGGTTTAACGACTTCCGAAATTGGTGACCACTTTGGGGTTACCCGACAAACGGCATTGAATGACATCAAACGACTTGAGCAGGATGGTATCCCTCTCTATGAAGAGAAGGGGCGTTACATCCTCGACCCAACATATAACCATAATATTCATCTATCGTTAGCACAGGCGTGGTTCCTCTATTTGCCTCTCCGACGTATGGTGCGCGCCCGTATGCATCGTATCCCATTGGTGCATAATTTGCTGCACACTATTACGGCGCTGTTTGACTCCGAAGTGGCAGACCAACTTGCCCCCAACATGGATGACCCTGCGACAAATAAGAATCAGGTGTTCACGACATTGGTTGAGGGATGGCGTGGCCAATACTGGGTCGATATTACCTACCTGCGACCTAACGCCGATCGCGCTTCACAGCTGAGCATCGCGCCATGGTGGTTTGAACCCGGTGTATGGAATGATGCCTTCTATGTCGTTGGTATGCTTGCCAGTGGCGAGCAGCTGCTAACCCTCAAGCTCGACCGTATTCAGTCTGCTGTAAGGCAAACGACCCGTTTTGACCGCCCATCCGGCCAAGAAATCACAGCCCTACTTGAGGAAACATGGGGCATCTGGCTAGGTGAGGGCAGTGAAGCAACGCTTGTGCAATTGAAATTCCACAACCGGCAGTATGACCGTCTACATGAGAGTGTGTGGCATCCCTCGCAGCGTATAACCATGTTGGGGGATGGGTTTATCTTGTGGGAAGGTGCCATTTCCGAACCGCAGGAGATGCTGCCGTGGATACGGGGCTGGGGTGCGGATGTTGAAGTGCTGGCCCCCGATGACATCCGTCAGCAAGTTGCATCAGAAGCCGAGGCCACCGCTCGACTCTATAACCGCAATGCTGATGATGAGCCAAGTTTCTTCTAGGAGGCAGTATGCCAGAGCGCTATCACTATCAGACTATAATCTATGACACTTTTCTGGAATCCAAGGCCGATTTGCTGATCCAAGCACCGACCGGCGCGGGTAAAACTCGCGCATCACTGGAACCCGGTGTGCAGGGTCTCTATCGCAATACCACGTACAGTGGCGCAGGGCATTACCCACCACGCATTGTGTATGGCGTTCCGATGCGCGTGCTCGCCAACAGCTTTGTGACCGAATACCAGAACACAGCCAAACGTATGAAATGGCAGCCAGAGTGGAACCCCACCATCCAAACGGGCGAGCATCCAGAGGATGAACAGTTCGAAGGGCGCCTCATCTTTGCCACAGTCGACCAGATGCTCGCCAGCTTTCTTGGTCTACCCTATGGGCTGCCGGGTCGTTTGGGCAACATCAATACCGGGGCGCTCATCGGTAGCTATCTCATCTTTGATGAGTTTCACCTCTTCCCACGCAGTGAAATGATGCTCAGCGTACTGGCGATGCTCAAGATGCTTAAGGGTATCAGCCGTTTCACGCTGATGACGGCCACCTTCTCACGACCACTGCTCAAATCCATCGCCGACCTTCTTGAGGCCCAGATCATTGCTGATGATGAGAATATCCCGTTATCTGACGGGTTATTCCACGATATCACACGGCTGCGCACACAGCAGCGCACATGGTTCACGCACAGGGATGCCGAACTGACTGCATCCGTTGTTGCGGACATCATCGGCGACAGAGAACGCACCACCTGCATCTGCAACACTGTTGACCACGCCCAAACCCTTACGCGTAACCTCAAAGCGCATTTGCCGGATCATGAAATTGTGCTGCTGCACTCCCGGTTCTATCGGGAACACCGTCAACACTGGGAGCACATCGCATTGGAGCGCCTAGGATCGGAGGATGATAGCCGCCCAATGCTCGACCGCCCCTTCATACTGGTTGCTACACAGGTTGTCGAAGTGGGTTTGGACATCAGCTGCGATGTGTTGCTGACAGAGTGTGCGCCTGCTGCCAGTCTCATCCAGCGGGCGGGTCGTTGTGCCCGCAACCCCGATGAGCAGGGTGATGTGCATGTCTTTCAGCCACGCGATGAGGATGGCAACATCAGCTATGCGCCCTATTTGGATGGTGATCAGGAGGCGATTTGCCATGAAACGTGGGCGACCCTAGCATCGGCTGCGTTTAACGGCAAGGTGCTGCGTTTCCCTGAGGAGCAAGCCCTCATCAATGCTGCCCATGGCGCACCCGATGCGGCTTTTGTGGATGGACTTATGGGCAAAGTGAATACGCGCATCAAAAAGATGACAGACTGTATGGCTAAGCCTGCCCCCGGCTATTTGGGTGACTTCATTCGTGAGAACACAAGCGTGCCGCTCTATGTGAACGAGGCTCCATGGAAAACCCTTGACGAAAAACCGTGGCGTAATGAATCGTTCAGCCTGAGCAAGGGCCAACTCGCCAGACTCTACGAGGTCAACCTGGCTACGGATGCGGACTTCGTGCTGATGGGGGGGGTTGAGCAGCGTGTTGTTGACCCCGAACTACCCTTCGCCAAAACCGTTTACCAATGGGAGCCGCTGCGCGAACCCAAGGAGGTCTACGGTTCCACATGGCAGTTTGCCGCACACCCATTGGCGGTGTCGTACAGCCGCGAGATGGGCCTGCAACTGCGGCCCGGCACCTACATGGATGAGCCTGAGACTCGTCCGCGTGGCAAAGCGTGGGAGCGCCCCTACTATCATGCCGAGCGTTATGAAGAGCATATCGCAGGGCTGTATCTGGCGTATACCCAACCCAGACATCTGCAAGGGGCCTTCCGTACTCCACTGTATGAGGAACTCGTCTACCCGCTAAGGCGCGTGTGTGAGCGTCTCGGGTTAGATGCGGGCGAGGTTGAGCGCCTGTTCCGTTTTGCCCTTGCCACGCATGATGTGGGCAAACTCAATCGCGACTGGCAGGCGTGGGCCCGCGCATGGCAAGCATATCGGATGGAAAAGGGGCTTGCTGTGGGCATCCCGCTTGATGACCCAACACCGCTGGCCCATACGGACTTTGACTCAGACAGCCCCTACGAGCGTGAGCTGCAAAAGTCACTGCCCCACAAGGCGCGAGGCACCCATGCTGTGGAAAGTGCTGAGGCGGTTGCACTCCTTCTTCAGCAGCTTGTGGGCAGCAACCGTAACTTGGGTGCCGTTATTCTGAGCATCATTATGCACCATCACACACCAAGTGCTGCGGAAGGCGGCGCTTTCGACATGGTCAACGGTGGGCATGAGTCGCTTGCTGCCAGCCTGCGTGCGGTGAGTCTAGATGATACGCTTGCCAGCCAAATTGTGCCTACCTTTACAAAGACAAATCTGCACCAAGCCCCCCAAGCGATAGCCCCTTCCTACAAGAGCTATGACTGGGCACTGCTTTACTACGTGTTGGTGCGCACGCTGCGCCTCGCCGACCAACGCTCTGGTCGCTGGTGGCAGCGCTACAAGGACGAGATGATTAATCCACTCAATAAGGAGGTGACATGACCGTTTTATACGTAGAGAAGGACGCCGACCTGATGCGCTCGACTTTTGTCGCTGTCGGCCTTGCCCACCTGATGGCACGCCTCTTCCCACCTAATAGTGGGGGCGACGCCCGCATCGTCGATATGGGGAGTGCTTATGCCATCGAAGTGCAAAGGGATGGCACACTCGTTGATGAAGAGGAACTCATGGCCCTCGTCGAGGCGCACGGGCTGCCTCAACTTCTACCCGCCATCTTTAAGCCGTTAACGGCCACGGAGAAAAAACGCGTAGAGGCGGGCGAATCCGTTGAAGAAGTACGCCGCAAGTACGTTCCTATCGGGTATGGGGGGGAACGCATTGATTATGGTGCCGAGAAGCAGAAACCCCAACGCCCTTTCGAGGAGGATGCCATCGAAGAAGGTGCCACCTATCGCTCACCGGACTACCCTGTATGGGCACATCTGTGTTCTTACTTTGGCAAGGGCAGTGCCATGCGGACGGGTTACCCGTTGATGGTTCATGTATGGCATGCACACCACCAAGAACATGCGGTCGATCTCATGATGCTCGTTCTGAATGCTTATGGTGACGACTTCAGCGATAACCAAACCGCTCTCATGATGGAATGGGTGGAGTCAACGAAGCCTGCCCTTGCCTATGAGGATTTCGATCTGTTTAAGTGGGAAGGGAATGAGTTCGATGTCAGCGCGCTTTCGGTTGTGTCACCCACGACAGCACAAGGCTATTTCAGGGAAATAATCGTCCCTGCCCCCAACACCGGCACACCAACCATCTTCTGGCTGGAGATGTATCTCGCTTTCCTAGGGTTTATGGTGGTTGGGATGCCGTATCGAGGCGGCGGTGGGGATATACTCACCTACTACCCCCTGCCAATTGACATCAACTTCTTTGACCTACAACACCTCATCAACACATACCGTGCTAAACCCTATGTGCGTCGTCTTTACGGCTATTCAGGGTTGATGCCACGCGCCAAGATCGATGCGCTGGCCCACATCAGCTTTTCACGGGCGATGGTCCAGCATCAACGTGAAAGGCTTGAGGATAGTTGGTTCGCTGATACACGCGTTATCAGTGGCATGGTGGGCTACTACTACAAGGATATTTCCACTCAAATCCCCTTTGATGAGACGGTATTCGACCTGCCACGCTGGCTGCCCCTAGAACCAGATGAAGCCCAGCTTGAAGAGGCTGACGACATCCTCAAAGACCACTATGACATTGTCAATGCGCTGCGTGGTGACCACGCTGAGGAGCTGACCATCCTCAGCCACTATCGTGCCTTCATAGTTGATGGCAAACCCAGGGCCTGGATCGATTTCGTGATCGCTTATAACGTACACCGCTTTGCCAAACTCGTGGACAGCCCTTGGCTGCCGCAGCTTGATCTTTATCTACTCAGGAGGACGCTTATGAATACCTCAGACCGGGTTAACTATGACCCCATTTTTCAAACACCGGGCTTTACCAACATCGCGAAAGCGATACGGGCCTGTACCGTCAACCTACGCTACTGGAAGGACGTCAAAAAGACGCAGACAGCCTTTCGCGTGCGGCACGGATTGGGTGATGACCTACGCCGCCAAGCCCACGATGCCGATAAATTCATCGAGGCGCTGAGCACGTTTGTTCATGACTACGCTCGTGAGAGCAGCAGCGTACAAGCCAGCACAGGCGAAACGCGCCCTTACATCACCGACGATGACCTGATGGAAGTCGTTAACCTCATTCCACAGTATGGCTCACGGGTGGTTGCCAACTTGTTGGTAGCCGCTGGCTATTCATCGGATTACGACCGTAAACAACAAGCAAACGACTCAGAATAAGGAGAGATACCTCATGTCAGAACTCAAATCACTTTCAGTTGCAGCCCGTGTCATGATCGATATGCACGCCCTCAACAATGAGGGTAGCGAGAGCAACCGCCTCATGACGCGCCAAGTGGGCATCGTAACGCAAGGCGAAAACGAAGATGGCGAGCTTGGCTATCAGCGCTCAGTGGTGAATGCTATCTCAGGCGATATGAACAAGCACATCTTTGGCGACCACCTGCGGCATATTGCCCTTGACCGAGGGTTGCCGTTGTGCGAAGCCTGTGTCGACCTTGACCCTAGCCGCATGATGGCTAACCCCGGTTTTGAAGACTGGGCCAAGGAGAACAAGGATAATGGCGCAGCCATTGTGAATCGCCTCATCTCGTGCGTAATTGACGATGTGGGTGGCATCCTCATCACAGCGGGTGGGAACTCCATCAAACGCAAATCGGCAGTAGAGTTCGGGTGGACGGTTGGCCTGCCTGGCATTACCGAGGTGCAGGAGTTTATCCACGCTCGCCATGCCGTACGCCGCATCACACGCACCAAGGTCGAGGATGATCGTGACAAAGCCTTAGCCGAGAAGGAAGCCAACACCGGGCAGATGATCTTCAACCGGCCTGCTTCATCGGGGGTGTATGCCTTTGTAGCGCATGTGGATGTCGGCGCTATCGGTTTCAACGACATCGCTGGGCGCTACCCAGAAGAGGTCGAAACCTATAACGGTGAACACACCATCACGGTTGATCGGGCTGCCCGCCTGCATGCTGTACTGCTGGCCCTTGCCCAAACATTGACCCACCCTAAAGGTGCCTTGACATCCACCCAACTGCCGCATGTGGTCGGCATGGAGGGCTTCATCAGCACGTCGACCTCTGCCGCCTCCGCGCCGCTGCTTAGCCCGCTGACGGATGACTACGTTGATCGCGCCCACCGGGTCGCCGGGTCGCTGAATGCGCTCTATGATGATTCAGTGGCTGTACTGCCTTTCGCCGGGCAGGATGGGTTGCTGGGGCAGATGAGCGAGGTGTTAGGCTTCTACGGGCCAGGACGCTATGGGAGGCGCTAGCATGTGGGTCTATGCTGAATACGAGCCGGTCGCAGTTTTCGGGCTGCGACCCTCCAACACTACATCCAGTGGGGGCAAATCGTTGGTTTGCCCCACCCCCTACGGAATCAAAATGGCCCTGCTTGACCGGGCCATCCGTGAGGCAGGTTTGGATAACGCATTGGTCGATTTTGAGGCTATCCGTGATATGGCGGTGTGGGTAAGCCTGCCGGATGCGGTGACCGTCAACCGCACCTTCCAGAAGATCTTCCGCTCACAGAAGAGCACCCTCAATGCGGTCACTGGGCGTATAGAGGTATGGACATCCACCATTGTGCAGCGTGAGTACTGCCTGTTTACGGGTGTTTTGACACTTGCCTTACAAACCGATGACGATTTTGCCGCACGTCTGCCCGATCTGTTAAGCGGAATCAACTACTTTGGGCGGCGTGGCAGCTTTATGCAGTTGGTGAACTGGGCCATCACAAAGGATGCGCCTGATGCAGGACTGTACACGCAAATCTCACGTGTGGAGAGCAAGCCCCCGCTTTCCTTTGGTTACCTCCAACGCATGGATGACATGCGCGTTGATGCCGAATGGGAGGACGTTGATGCCTTCCACGGAAGGAGGCGGGGCGATGGCGGTCGCACGCAGTATAATGTCATCATACCCTACCAGTTGGCCCATAATGGACCGGGGCATACCATCTACACCGTGCAGGGGGTGAGGCTGGCATGATTCCGGTGACAACACTTCACTTTCACCTACGGAGTGCACAACCGCTGGACTTCGGGCGTAATCCGGGGTCCAGCGTGCGCGGTGCACTGTATGAAGCCTTGCGCAGCATGTACGATACCGGTCTGCATGTGCGTGACCATCTGGCCGATGAGCGCAACCCGGTATCGTGGCTGCTCTCGTTGGAGGATGCAGCTACAAGCGGTGGCAAGGATGCCCCGCGCCCTATCGCCATTCGCCCGCTGCAAAACGGCTTCGGCCTATCCTTCTACGGGCGGGCACTAGACTACATCCCCTTGGTCCTTTCGGCAGTGGATGGGATGAGCCAGGTTGGGGTTGGGCCAAAGCGCACGCGGTTTGAGATCGACCGGGTGGATGCAATCGATCCGTTAACCACGCAGGCCACGACTATTCTGAATGAAGCCGGTGAACAGGTCGCTCCACTACCCCAGCCACCAACCGAAGCCGCCTACCGCCGTTTTGCAGCCATGCTTGACCCAACTCGTTTGGAGGTCACCTTCCTGACCCCCACCCGCATTGTGGATAGGGGCAGCCTGTGCCACACACCCACCTTTCGCCCGTGGTTCCAACGCCTGCTTGAACGCACCCGCCTCATCAGTGAACTGTACATGCCCGAACCCATTTGGGTACCCTTCCGGGATCTGCTGACGTGTGCCAAGGACGTTGCCATTGTGCAGGATGACACCACATGGGTAGAGGCATGGTCAGGCTCACGCCGCCAAAACGCCTATCAGCCTACCAGTGGCTTTACCGGGCGGGTGGCTTATCAGAGTATTCATACCGAGCTGCTGCCGTGGGTGCTGTTGGGGCAAGCCTTGCAAGTGGGCAAACATACCATCAAAGGGGGTGGGTGGTATACCGTACGTTATCAATGGCAAACGATCTGAAACTCGGCGGGGTTTGGTGACATGAATCGACTTTACAATTTTTGCACCATTGCAGTACAATACACAGGGGTGGCGGGTAATTTGCCACCCACTGTGTGGCCCGCTAAGCACGTTTTTTGGTCATCCATAGGGCAGATGCCCTGTTCATGGCGAAAATCGGGAGCAGTCTCACTACTACGGTCCGCATCAAGGACACTGAAAGCAGATCGTACATTCTGGGTATTATGATTATGGTTTCGTCTCACTACTACGGTCCGCATCAAGGACACTGAAAGTCTC
>JAADYZ010000447.1 GCA_010092775.1 Chloroflexota bacterium | reverse complement strand
TTTCTAAGCCCTCCGGTGTGGGCAGAAGAACGAACTTATCGTCTTCTTTCTTGATGGTGGCGTGCAGGTCCGCCAGGCTTTCGTCATCAATCGTGATGCTGGCATCCGCCGAGCGACCGATGGTCAGTTCGTCTGCATCCAGTAGGTGTTCGCTATCGCCTATCAGCTTCATCGTCGTCCTCTCTCTTTAGTGGTCATCGGGCAGGTCAAGGTCAATGCGCGGCATGGCGACCGTCTCTTCATGGATTTTGCGCTGTTGGCGGCGTTTGCTGCGCAGGCGGGCCAAGGCGGCCTCGTCTTTACTTAAGTCAGGGTGATCTAAGGACGCCTCGATCTGAACGCAGCGCGCCATCAGTTTCTCGGCTTGGTCAAGGTAGTTCATCTTTTCGTAGAGACGCGACAAGTTGTAGCAGGTGATGGCTTCACCGCTGCGGTCGCGAGCGTCCTCGCGCAGTTGCAGCGCCCACTCATAAAAGGCCAGGGCTTTTTCCGTCTCGCCCTTTTCCTCATACACCAGCGCAATGGCGTGGCGGGTGCTGGCTTCTCCGGCGATGTCGCCCATGTGACGCCGAATCTCAAGGGCTTGCTTGTGGGCGTCGAAAGCATCTGGCAGATTGCCCAGGCGGCGCTGCGCCATGCCGATCACATCGAGGGTGGCGGCTTCGCTCTTCTTGTCGTTCTCGTCGAAGAGGATGGCCAAGGCCTGCTCATAGTAGCCGAGCGCCGTCGCCGGATCATCTTGCTGATCGTGAACCAGCCCCACGCAGTTCCAGGCGATCGCCTCGCCACGTCCATCGCCAATCGAGGCGTAGACCTCGGCAGCTTGCTGATAGGTCGCGATGGCCTTTTCGCTCTCACGGCGCTGGGCATAGGCGGCTGCCAGACTGATCAACGTGACGGCTTCGCTGGCGCGGTCTTTCGTGTTACGGAAGCCTGCCAGTGCGCGCTCATAAAAGTTGACAGCTTCCTCTGTCCGGCCCAAGGTTGAAAAGGATGCACCCAGGCGCACTAACATGTCGGCGGGCGCACCACCCTGATCCGTCGTGCCCCGTTTATGTGAGGCATTGGGCAGTGAACCGAGGCCGAGTTGGCTTGTTCGTTTGAGGTCTTCGAGTTTCATGCGCTGGGTATCACTCAGTTCGTCCAGAACGTGACGTCCTGTGATGTCATCCTGCGCCTTCTTATCTTCTTTGAAGTCGCTCATGTTCCATTCCTAAAAGCCCTGTACGCAGGTTCTGCGCCATGGTTGCAAATTAATTGAGCGTTCATTGCTAGCTACTGAATTGAAGGCAATAGTACAGGATTTTCAGACGAGCCACAAACCAGGGGGCGGGATCAGCGGTGGGTCGTGGGCTGTCAGGACGCTTGGACAGGCTTGCCCTTGTTCCGCCGGCAGCGGTCGCTGCAATAGATCACCTGGTCCCAATCCCTGGCCCACTTCTTGCGCCAGGTAAAGGAGCGGCCACAAACCGGGCAGACCTTGGTGGGGAGATTCTCTTTCTTGACGCCGCGCATGGCTACCGTCCAGTCACCACTCAATCAGAAGAGGGCGAGTCTGAAACTCGCCCTGCATGTCCTGATCGAAGCGACCTTAGTTGCTGCTCGCACCTGGCGGGATATAGCCAGGAGCCACTTCATAAACAGCAGACCAGGGGACGTAATTGCTGCGGAAGACGTCGCTGTAGAGCACAGCCCCATCGCGATAGACGATGCGCTCAATGATGACGGTTGAGCCGTCGTGGGCGTAATCCACCTGCTTGACCTGCCCAGGGGCCAACGACGGGTTTTCGACGTAGCGTGGTGGGCCATGCGGAATGATGTCATCAATTTGTGGCCCGCTCTTCTGGACGGTACGGCCATCACTGGTGCTATAGAAGCTGAAGGTGAGCGTCTGTTGGTCGACGTTCATACCAACCTGGAGCAGCAAATGGTAGGGTGTGTCGTTCTGGAAGCGGAAATCCACGATGGGCGAGTAGACCGTTGCATCCATACCGGCGCCTTCACCAACTTCATAGTAACCCACTCGATAACCGTGCGGATAACGCTCCAGGATCGGGAAGCCTGCGTAAAATGCGGTTTGGAACACCGTCGTGCTGACCTGGCACACACCGCCGCCCACGCCCTCAATCGTGCGACCATCGAAGATGATCATAGAAGACTCGAAGCCACTCTCCAGGCTGACATCGCCTAGATATTCATTGAAGGAGAAATCCTGGCCGGGCATCACCACTACACCATGGAAGCGCGATGATGCCTCGCGGATGTTCACGCGCCGGTTAGCGCTCGATCCGTAGTAGAAGGTGGTCGCCGAGGAAACCATCTCGACGATGCCCAGGTCCTCGCCTGTGTCGGTATCTGCCACATTCGGCTCGATAATCTCGAAGACCAGCGGAACACGACGTTCGCCGCTCAGCAAGCTGGCATTGACCAACTGCACCGTCGCAGGGATGTCGAGTCGGCGGCCTTCTTGACTGGGAAGGATCGGCGTCAGCACCAGCGTATCTGGGTTGATGTCGAAGCGGGCGTCACTGGGGTCGCGGGCCAGGTTAGGCGCCAGCGGCTCCAAGAAGGCGGTCATCTGGCCTTGATTCAGGCGCACGCTGTAGGTTTCCCCGCTGCCGTCGGCCAGGGGCTCGCGCTCGATGACGATCATCTGGGCCAGTGCTTCGGGTGAGGCCAACCAGGGGCCGAGTTCGTTTTCATCGGCACCTTCAATATATAGCTCCAGGTCGCCCGCCAGAACGCGGTTAATCGTCGCTGCGGCCTCGTCAGCATTGGCGATGGCCGGAGGCGTTTCAACGACGGTCAGGTTGATCTCGCCGCTCTCAAGCTGGCCGATCATCTGATTAAGGCGGGCCAGCGTTGTTGCGACATCGACCTGCCGCCCAACCCGGCTCGGTGTGGTGACTACCTCTAGCCCGTTTAGCGTAATCGTAGCATCTTGCGGGGTCTGGTTGATCTGTGCCGCAATGCCCTGTAGATAAACCTCTGCCGCCCGTTGATCGAAGACGATTACCGGCGA
This sequence comes from Chloroflexota bacterium, assembly GCA_010092775.1. Taxonomy (GTDB): domain Bacteria; phylum Chloroflexota; class Anaerolineae; order Aggregatilineales; family UBA3940; genus TC-71. The sequence continues at coordinate 13,384 of JAADYZ010000447.1, read as the reverse complement.
AATGCTAACGCTGTCTTGCCAGGCGGCGGCCTGCTCTTGCAGGCTGGGCATCAGCGCTGGTCGCCGTCCGACCTCGTAAGCGGCCTGAACGGTGCGGCTCACATCCACGTGGACGCCCAACTCACCGGCAGTGATCGGCCAGATGTTGCTGCCATCACGGAAGGTGATGGTCGACATCTGTGGATAGCTGAACTCGCCCTCCAGCTGGGCGGCGGCTTCGTCGGGCGTCATGCCACTGAGGTCAATCCCCCAGACGTTCACGCCGGGGTAGATCAATCCGTCGTAGTAGATCTGGTAACCGGCGACCATCAGCGCCGCTGAGAGGTTCAAGAGCACAAATAGGCTGACGATCACCATCGTGATGCGCGCTAACACCACCTGCGCACCTACCGGTCGATCTGCTTTCATCGTCGTTTGAGTTGCTGCCATCAGGTCGCCCTTCTCATTGGCTCATTTGCCAGAAGTGTATCATGATAACTCTATCGTCACCATTGGTATAATGGCGGAATGACGAGCACAAAGTGAGGCCGCATGCCGATCACCTTGCACGAAAATCAGTATCAGGGGGTCAGTGCCCACCTGCACAGCAGTTTCCAGGAGCTTGGCGGTTGGAAGGGCCTCCATTCATCGACGATTGTGCTTCTGGCGACCCCTATCAATGATAGGTTGCCTTCAGGTAACCTCATTGACATTGAACATGGGGTCCAAATGCGTCAGGCGGCCTCCCAAGGATGATCGATCCAGGCCAGCTCAAGGCCTTGGGGCTTTCACTCGACAGCCCGCAGCGTGCTGCCTTCGAGCGTTACGCGGACCTGCTCATCAAGTGGAATGGGCGCATCAACCTCACCGCCATCACTGACCGTGAGGCCATCGCTGTGCGCCACTTTCTCGACTCGCTGAGCTGCCTGACCGTCCTGAGAGATCAACCGGCAGGGACCCGGCTAATCGATGTGGGCAGCGGAGCAGGCTTCCCTGGCTTGCCGCTAGCCATCGCCCGCCCGGATTGGCACATCACCGTGAATGACGCCACTGGGAAGAAGGTACGCTTCCTGCAGACGGTGGTCGACTCGCTGGCTTTGACGAAGGCGACAGCGCTGCCAGGGCGGGCTGAGGAAATCGGGCAGCATCGCGACCATCGCGAAAGCTATGATTGGGCGCTGGCGCGCTCCGTGGCAGCGCTGCCCATCCTGCTTGAGTATCTATTGCCACTGGTCAAAACGGGCGGACAAGCCCTGGCGATGAAAGCGGCCAGCGCCGCGCATGAGATTGAGCAGGCCAGGCGTGCCCTTGAGGTACTTGGAGGAAGCGTCACGAAACAGGAAATCATCGATCTCCCTGATGTCGATGAAGCTCACCTGCTGATTGTGATCGAGAAGGTCGTGCCCACCCCCACCGACTATCCGCGTCGACCGGGACGCCCAAGCACGAAACCCCACTAGCCTCTCGAGGACATGTCCGATTTGATCAAGTGGCGCAAACGACGATCGTCCAAAAGATGGATCGTGGCAAACTCCTGAAGCGGAGCTTTATGGCGATGGCTGAAGAGCGAATTCAACTGCTGCATCCTGACAGCGACAAAGAGGCTCCCCGCATTAAGAAAGCAAAGGTTGATGCCTTTCGAGCGGCCCGACTGGCGGTGATCACGGAGGACGAAGAACGGGTGCCCGGTGCCAAGCCGCAGCGAGTGCGCCGCGCACCTTGTCAACCGCACTAGAGCGCAGCGAAATCGGTGGCTTTTCTGCATCAAGTCTGCACATTGTGAATAGGCGCACAGACGGGCTTGCGTTACACTGAGTTCATGATAGGTGGAGCGCAAGACCCAACAGACAGCGACACTCCAAACCAACCTTCCACACCTGCCCCTCAAGCAGATCATGGTAAGGCCGAACCCGATAATCTAATCGTCGCCTGGCTGAAGCGTGATGGCTGGGCGATTGCTCTCTACATTGTTGCAGCGATCGTGATGACCTTTCCGCTGGTGCGCGGCCTAACGACTCATCTGGACCGCACCAACATCGATATTCATCAGGCCCTGTGGCAAAATTGGTGGATTTTGCAGGTCTTTGGTGGTGGAGACAGCCTGGCCCGCACGCAGTTTCTCTTTTATCCAATTGGTTTTGATGCTGCCTTTATCCCCCGGCGTTGGCCAGGGGTTTTCTCTTGGTCGATCCTGGAGCCGCTGCTTGGCCCGATTGGGGCGCACAACATCCAGTCGCTGCTGTCGCTCATTGCTAGCGGTTATGGTGTCTACCTGCTGGTAGTCTATCTCACCAAGAATCGCGCGGGTGCCTGGTTTGCGGGGGCCTTCTATGCCTTCTATCCCAACCACGTGTGGGATGTGCTTCAACAGCCCAACACCGGCAATATCCATTACATACCTTTTGCGATCCTGCTCCTGATCATCGCACTGGACAGGGTGATCGACGAGAGCGCCCCGAGGAAACGGCTGGAGCCAGCGGACGTCGGCCTGCTGATTGCGGCGGCGTTCTTATTGTCGTTGAACGCCTATGTCAATTTGAAGATTTACGTCTTCGCCGGGTTAACCGGTGCGGGCTATGTGGGCCTACGGATGCTGGTCGAGGGCTTCTGGAAACGGCGTTCCTTCTGGCTGGCAATGGGCCTGTACAGCGCAGCCACCCTATTGATTGCCTTGCCCATCTACTTGCCCTACTTCACCACAACCTGGTTAGATGAGGCCTTAAATCAATGGACCATCACCGAGGGGGTGGACATCCTGGCCTATTTCTCACATGGTCCTGATACGCTCTTCTTCGTCTCACCAGCCATCGAGCGGATGTTCGGTCTGCACTACACTTTCTGGTATGTCTACAAGGGTAGCTTCTACCTCGGCCTGAGCGCCATGTTGATCGCCGCTGTGGGCCTGGTTGGCATGATCGTTAAAGGGAGCCAACGTCGTTGGTTGATCTGGTGGGTCCTGGCCATCTTCTTCTGGCTGATGAGCTTAGGGGTGATGTGGACCTTCGATCGCCAGCCGGTCGACTTCACCTGGACCCCTTACTACTTCTTACAGAGCAATCCCATCTTCCAGGCTCTGCGCGAGTCACACCGATTCAGTCTGGTGCTGATCCTGCCGATGGCCGTGATCATCGGCTACGGTTGGCAGGTTCTATGGGATTGGCTTAAGCGCTGGGCGGCAGGTCCCGCTATAGCGACAGGGCTAACGGTTGTGTTCAGTCTGGTGCTGCTGTTGGAGACCTCTCAGGCACCGCTGCCTGTGCGTGAGATTCCCGTGTCCGCATTCTATCAAGATGAGCGCTTCGTCGAAGGCGGGGTGATCGACCTGCCCATGGGCCGTCAGCCCGCCAAGTACTACATGTATTTGCAGATGACACACAATCAGCCCATCGTCGAAGGGATGAGCGCCCGCACACCGCCAGACGCCTATAGCTACATCGATCAGAATGCTTTGCTCTCAACCTGGTTTGAGTGGCAAGGGCCAAACTGCACCCGCTCTGCTGAATACGAAGCCGCCGCCCAACAATTGCTGGACGATGGATTCGAGTTTGTGTTCCTACATCAGCATGGGCGTAACTGGACGCCCAACACAGACGAGCAGTGGGAGACGCTGCGGTCCTTCTTCCGTTCGGTTCCCCCGCTCCACTTGGACCCACTGATTGAGGTCTATCGGGTGGAAGATGTGATGAATCATCTCCCCTGCGAATGAGCGCGAGCCCTATTTGTCCTCCCCCTCACCGACGGGTTCAGCGGCGGTAGCAATCGTGAGATACTTGCGATCGCCCTCGAAGTACTGAATGTAGATCGGCTTTTCCTCGCGCAGCATCTCCATCAGGGGATGGAACTGATCGAACTCGTACCAAACGATGTAGCGCTCATTGACGATCCGAAGGCCTTCGGGCGGTGGGCCATCGGTGAAGTAGGCATAGACTTCGCGCTCACCCCCGGCCTCATTCAAGATGATCAATCCCTTAACGCGATGATCGTAGACTTCGTAGGTGCCTGCGTAAAGAAACAGCTTGTAGGTCCGAATACCCCAGATCACAGAATCAGACATGATTGGCTCCTGTTGATATAAAGCGACTCGTCGACAATCATACCGCAGTCCGTGCCCCAGACAGGCAGCCGGACTATCCCAGGACCAAGGACCTTCCATCAAGTTCCCCGCACTTTATACCAAATCACATTACATCCCGAAATTGCTCTAAATCGAGGGAACTTTTTTTGCCCCTATAGCGTTCTATTGTCGGAAAACTGTATGTGTGTGTAAGCCAACCCTGGGTGAGCCACCCCTCCCCCTTCGGCCATCCAGGGTTGGGCCAAGATTTTGAACAACAGAAAGCAATTATGGCGATTTTTTCTCGCCCTGAGTTATCCTAATCCCCGTCAAATAGAGGGGTAGTCCCTTTGTTTGAGCAAATCTTCTACGGAAAACTGTATGTGTGTGTGCTAATCGCGGGCCTCTGGTCCGCGATTACATTTTAAACGAGGGGTCAACTAGCCGCTGGGCACTGGCAAAACGCCAGAGCCAGCCAGCAGCGCAAAGAGCAGCAGGGCCACTAGCATGGCGGCCATACCCGCCACCCAGACCGCGAGAAGGGCGCGGCTGGTCCCCTCGCTGCGCCCGCTGCGACGCCGACCTTGTGGCAAGCGCTCGACACGCAAGGTCTTTTCCATTGATGGCGGGGGCAGCGCATTGAGGTCCGCCGTTGGCTCGGAGCGGCGCGTTTCCGGCGCAGCGATCAGTTCGATGGGATCAAAGGGGAAATCGAGCGGCGGGGCATTGTCAGCGGCAGGTGCTTCGCTGAACGACGCGGGCAGAACCGGGTCTTCGGGAAAGGCTGGAATCAGCGGCACATAGTCAAGCTCATCGTCCTCCTTGGGAGGCGCTGGCGGACTCGGGGGAAGTTTGGCGGTAGATGGCTTGATGATCAGGTCGCTCTGTTTAGGAGCAACCTGAAGCGGTCGCGCTTCTGCCTCTTTCGGGGGTGGTGTCGTTGAAATGGGAAGTGGAGAGACGTCTTCGCTGAACAATTCGAGCGGGGGCTGCACACCCGCTGCCCGAGCCAGCGTCAGGGCCGCCGCCGAGGCTGATTTGGGCCGCGCGCTCGGGTCCTTTGCCATGAGTTGATCCACGCCAAGCTTGATGCTGGCGGGTAAATCGGGCCGCAGAATGCTGATGCTGGGTATCGGTCGATTGGCATGGGCCTCTTTCAACGCATCCGCATCGCCGCGATAGGGTCGAATGGCTGCTAGGGTCTCAAATAGGCTGACCCCAACTGAATAGATGTCGCTGGCCCGACTGGGGAATTGACCCTGGTTCAGTTCTGGGGCCGTATACTCGGGTGTGCCAATGGCGACGGACTTGCGGGCTTCATCGCCCAGGCCCTGCGCGATGCCAAAATCACCCAGGTAGGCATTCCCACGATCATCATAGAGCACGTTTCCGGGCTTGACATCCTTGTGGATGATGTCGCGATCGTGGGCTGCATCGAGCGCTGAGCAAATCTGCGAAAAGACGCGCACCGTTTCGTCGAGTGGCAGACCACTGCGGCTGCGCGCGATCCGTCGTGCCAGCGTGCCACCACTCAAGTAGGCCATCACCAGAAAAGGCTGACTATCTCGCACGACAAAGTCATAAATGGGCAGGATGTGTGGATGCTGGAGGCGGGCGATCGTCATCGCCTCCTGCTCGAAATGCTTCACAAAAGCCTTGGATCGCGCATAGTTGGGCGACAACAGCTTGATCGCCACATCACGCCCCATGCGAGGCTGATGCGCCCGATAGACCGTTGCCATCCCGCCCCGGCCAATCATCTCCAGCAGTTCATATTCGCCGAGCTTCTGGCCCGATAAGTCTTGAACTTGCGCCACGGAATGCTCCGCTCGCTATCGATCTTGTCCTTCTATCATACTCTGAGAAGGGGATCACTGCTCAGAGGCCAGCCCCTCACCTACTGGCTTTCAAACTTCTCAATGGCCTCTTTGGCTTTCTTCTTGTCTTCTTCGCTGGCGTCGTCGGAGTCCATGACGCTGAGGGCGGCGAGGTAGTCATCCATACCGACTTCGCCATCATCCTTTTTGTCAGCGTCATCTTTCGACTCCGTGAGGGCCTTCTTCATCTTGATGGCTGAGGCGAGCTGTTTCTTTTCCTCATCGCTCAGCGCGCCATGCTCTTCGATGATCTTCTTGGCTACCTCGTCTTCGATCTTGCCTTTCTCGTCGAGCACTTTCATCAGCTCGTCAAAGGTCTTGCTCATCTGCTTGGCTCTCTTTCCATCTGCAATGAAAAGTCAACAACCCAATTATAGCCAGGGCGCGCCAAAATGCGTTCGCTTTGGCTTGCGATTATCTGCTTTGGACCTCAACGTGTTGTGAATATTGAAGACATAAAATCTGAACGAAATCTATGGTCTGCGCGAAACATCGGATGATCCTTTTTGTCACCCTCTAAAGAGGAGTATAATAGCGAGGAACGGGGGTAAACGACCAGTGCCCCACGCGCTGGCATCATTAGCCCCATAGCACAACGAGCCGAATGTATTATGAACGAAACAACCTTCATGTCTGTAGACGACCGTCCAAGCGGTATCAAGGTCATCACGATCGCAGGCGACCTGGACTCGATGGGAACGCAAACCATTCAGGACAGCTTTGCCCACGCCGTACCTGACCGGCGAAGCAGCGTTGTGGTAGACTTAAACCAGGTCGATTTCATATCGTCAGCTGGAATGGCGATGCTGCTGGTGAAGGGCAAAATGCTGCGCCAGGGCGGCGGCGACTTTTTCATCGCCGGTGTCAATGATCGCGTCTTTGAGGTCCTATCGCTGGCTGGCTTCCAAGACTTGTTCAACATCTATCCCACGCTAGAGGAAGCGTTGAAAGCGCTTGAGAGCTAATGCTGAAACTCTAGCTCATCCACCGCCAGGGGGAACATCAGATATGCCAACCACTTTATCAAGCGAGATGTACGACAACGGACTCACGATTGTGTACATCACGGGCGACCTGGACACCAATGGGACTCGTGAGATTGAAGATGATTTCAACGACGCGCTCGCCCAGCGTGACGGCTACGCGATTATTGATATGAACGGCGTGAGCTTCATGAGCAGCGCTGCACTGGCGATGTTCGTCGTTCAGGCCCAGGCGATGCAGCGCAGCGGCGGACAAATCTACCTGGCCGGGGTTACCGCTGCCGTCCACGATCTATTCGTGCAAGCTGGTTTCGACGATGTGTTCGTCATGTACGGATCACTTGACGAGGCCATGAGCGATCTGGGGATGGCCTAGCCCACACCCTGACAAGCGCGTAGCGACCACTAGGACAAAAAAAGGGCGTGCTGATCAGCACACCCTTTTTGGTTGTTGGGCCAGGATTATTCAGCCACCGTTCCCTCATAAAGCAGAGTGTAGTTGTCGACCTCACCTGCGAGGTTCAGTACCAGGATTTCGAATGGGACTGTCTGCCCTGGCTGAAGCACGTCAACATCGACAAAGATGCGCTCGTAGCCAACAATGTTGCCCTCTGCGTCAAACAACTCAGCGATAATCTTGACAAACTCTGCTGCCTGCTGGCCCGTATTGGAGATGTCACCAGTAATCACGACCTCACCGATGGTATCTGATGGACCGGCTTCCAGGTTGTTGGCTTCAAACTCAAAGTAGACATTGTTGAAGACCGTGTTCCGATCGGTGCTGAAGAGCACTTCCCATTGGGTCCAACTGTCATCAACACCATCTGCAAAGAGCACAGCGAAGGGCAGGGTCTCGCCATCAAGCATCACGTTGAAGTCCATGAAGCCACTGCTCTCGGCCAACACATTGTTGTTGTCATCGTACAGGCGGACGGTGACTTCAGGGAATTGAATGTCGTAGCCAGTCAGGTTGGTGATGCGCCCGATAAAGTAGAAGGAATCAATCGATGTCGTATACCAGTTTTGATCTTCTAACTGCCAGGTCGTTGGTGCATTGGACTGGTCATCAGACAGCGGAGTTACGGTTGGTTGAACGTCAGCCGGTTCTTCGGGAACTGGGGTCGCGCTTGCGGCAGGCAGCGGGGTGACGGTGGGCTCTACGGCCTCGGTGCTGTCGTCTGCACCGGATGCTTCAGCTTCAAGCGTCGTCTCAATCTCTTCGAACACATCTTCGACCGCTTGGCCCCCACAGGTACAAGCTACAATCGCCAACAGTCCAGCGACAAAGGCGACCATAAAGGGCGTTTTTCTCTGCTTCATCTTGTTCTCCTTGTGCAACCTGTTGACGGTGCCGCCTGAACAGGTACCTTGGTCTTGGTTGGTCGCTCGCCGGGTGAACCCGCCTGCGAGAGACCCCTTGCATTGTAGGTGATTTGGCTGGACAGGGCAACCTTGCAGACAGTGTGCGCTACAATCTGGAACAGGAGTGTCAAAAACCACAGACCCACGAACAGCCTGAGGTGATGAGCAACGGCATCCGGCTGCATGTCGTGACGGATGGTCCTGAAGACGGGCCGCCGGTTCTTCTGCTGCATGGCTTCCCCGAATTCTGGTATGGCTGGCGGCATCAGATTCCGGCCCTCGCAGCCGCAGGCTACCGCGTGATCGCGCCGGACATGCGCGGCTACAACAAAAGCGACAAGCCCAAAGGCCTCCAATCCTACACCTTGGATGTACTGGCGGCGGACATCGCTGGCTTGATTGATGCACTGGGATATGAGCAGGTGCGGCTGGTCGGGCACGACTGGGGCGGCGCAGTCGCCTGGGTGGTCGCCTTCCTCTATCCGGAGCGCATTAAGAAGCTCGCCATCCTGAACTCGGCCCAACCCTGGGTGCTAGAACGAGCCGCCCGCAAGAATCCAGAGCAGCGGCGGCGGAGTTGGTACATCCTGTTCTTCCAGCTCCCGTTGATCCCGGAACTGGCCTTGGGCTGGGGTAACTGGAATACGACGCTGCGGGTTCTCAAGCGCAGCGGGCTCGACCAGACTTTCAGCCCTGAGGACCTGGAGGCTTATCGAGCGTCCTACCAGGAACGTGGCACGATGACCGCCATGCTCAACTATTATCGGTCGGCACCACGCTCCAAGCTCGACATCAAAACGCGGCGAGTGCCGATGCCGGTACAGGTCATCTGGGGCAAACAGGACGTCGCGCTGACCGAAGGCCTGGCCGAAGCCAGCCTGAAGTATACGACCGATGGCTCGGTGACCTTTATTGATGAAGCCACTCACTGGGTACAGCACGATGCCCCTGAGCAAGTCAATCAGATTTTGTTGGACTTTTTCCAAGATTAGCCTATGTTTCTCGATGTCTCCTTTGCCTCAGTTGTCACGATCCTAATCGGCTTGATCGCGATGGTGGGCGGTCTTTACATCGCCGCCTTGCAAGAGATCATGCTGTATGTGGGTGGCCGCTCCTATACCATGATTGGGGTCCCTGCCATTGTGCTGGGCGCGGTTAACGGTTTCATCGGTTTCATCGCCGTGCTAGGCACGTTGGGCCTCATTGGGCAGCCGGAGCCGGGTTTGTTCTGGGTGGTGCTGTCGAACGTCGGGTTCTACGGTATCTTCCTGGGCAATTTCCTGGCGCTGATCGGCTATGCAGTGTGGGATCGCCAGTACATTCGGCGCAATCAATATGATGAAGCCGCCTTCAAAGCGCTGTGGATGGAACTGGAACGCGTGGACCCAGAAGACGGCACGCGCGGGGGCTTGTTCCGGCGCGGCGACCCAACGATCCATGCCGAGTTTGGGCGTGGGATGGTGATTGAGAGTGTGGTAGACGGCCCGCGTGAGACGGTTACCGTGCTCTTCGAACGCGATCGGGTTCCGCGCAGCCTGCCCTCCAGCTATCTGGTGCGCGACCGGCAGTCCAAAGCCAAGAAGCGCGAACAACCCGATCAGCGCGCCACCAAGATCATCAGCTTTAGCAGCGGCGACCGCGTCAGCCACCCCATCTATGGGCACGGCGAGGTCATCACCATCCGGGACGGCATGATCGAAGTGCAGTTCAGCGACAGCAGCATCACCGTCAGCTCTGCTCGCCTGCGGCGAGAGTGATTGCAGCGACCACTCGACCTTATCCCAGGAAGTCTAGAATCTTGCGGTTGGCCAAGTCCTTTTGTGAGATCATCACACCGTGACTGGCATCTGGGATGATCGCCTTTTCAAAGGCTGGTGCAACCGTATCAAGGCGCTGCATGGCCTTCTGCGCAGAGTAGATGACTTCGTTCTCACCAATCTTCACGAGGGTGGGCAGGTCAATCCGCTGTAGGTCCTCATCGCTCATCACGGAGGGCATGAGGAATTTCAGATAGTTGGGGCGCACAAATGAGCGCGCAGATATCTGGTACTCCGCAATGAAGGCCTCCAGCGCTGCCAGGTCTCTCTGCACCATGTCCGAGAGAATCCAGCGGAAAAAGCACCGGTAGATGAATGGCAAGGGCAGCAGCAAGATAGTCATTCCCCCAGGGATAGAGCAAACTATCCGGCCCCCGTGCCACGTATTCCCATTCAACCTCTGTCGGCAACCGTGCGCCACGCGCCTCACAGTGAGCGACAGCGTCGAACCGGGTGACCTGGTTGCGTGGTTCATTCGGAGCCGATGACCACGCCGCCAGCCCCACCGACCCATAGGCAGCGTTCGTCACCTCGGTGAGGTCGATCCAAAACGGCTGCTCGAAGCAGATTTGATGCACTGGCGACTCATCGACGCTGCCCATCATGAAGCAGCCCAGCGCCATCTCAGCCCCGGCCAACGTCATGGTGAAAGGTGTCCATGCCGCGTTGCGATCAACACCAGCACAAGCCGTCTCTGGCAGATTGAAGGAGGCACACAGCGACTCGCCCTGCTCCACAAGCGCGGTTGGGATGGGGTCGCCTGCTTGGGAGGGAGCCGTTGCATTTTCGTCTAGCCCACCCAAAGCAGCAGTAGCCGTTGAAAGGGGCAGGGGCGTGGCCGCTGGCAGATCGGTCGGCGTCGGGAGCGGCATTTCCGTTGCAGTGGCGGCTGGGCAGAAGGCGCCAAGGTCGCGGGACTTTCAGTTGGCAAAGAGGCGCAGCCTGTGAGCGCACAAGCGCACAGAAAAACCAGACAACATATCAACGGATTGCGGGAGATCACGAGGGACTCCCTGGGTCGGCATGATTGTGCATAGGCAGCGGCGATCATACAACAGCCGATTGATCGATTGCCGCGCCAAATGGTTCGTCGTACAATGGCTGTGGCTTACCCGCAGCTTTTCCCTCAAGCACAGGAGAGATGATGGACATCAAGATTTCGTACCAGCCATCCTACTCGATGGCCAGCGTTCGTTTAGGCCCCAACGAAGCGATCCGCACCGAAGCCGGCGCAATGGTCGCGATGTCGCCGGGGATCACGTTGGAAACCAAGATGCAGGGCGGTCTGCTTAAGTCTTTGGCCCGTTCGATCTTGGGTGGTGAATCGCTGTTTATCAACAATTATCAAGCCGGTGCAGACGGCGGCGTGATGAACCTGGCCCCCGTTCTGCCTGGTGATATGTTCGTGCTCAACCTGAATAACGAGTCGATGATTTTGCAGTCAGGTGCTTTCGTGGCCTCTGAGAGTGGCACCGAACTGGATACGAAGTGGGGCGGCGCTAAGACCTTCTTCTCATCCGAAGGCTTGATCATGCTGAAGGCCGCTGGTACCGGCAGCCTGATTGTCAGCAGCTACGGCGCGATCCACGAAATGAACCTGGATGCGGGGCAGAAGCTCACCGTTGACACCGGCCACCTGGTTGCTTTCACGGAAGGCATTGGCTACGACGTGCGCACCATCGGTGGCATCAAATCAACCCTGTTCAGCGGCGAGGGTCTGGTCGTCGATTTGACCGGTCCGGGTCGTGCGTTACTCCAAACCCGTTCGCAAGATGCCTTCTTGGCCTGGCTCATCCCGCGCCTACCCGCCAGCGATGGCAGCGGCGGTAGCGGCGTCAATGTGCGCCTGGGTGGGTAATCCCGACCTGGTGTAGATCAAGCCAATGAGCCTGAGGCCGCCTCCACTGGCGGACCTCAGGCTCGCGCTTTTCTAGACACTTTTCGCGATGTGTCGTATAGACGACGCAGTCGCCAACTTGGCCGTTGACATCTCTTGGACGATCATCTAAAGTGAGACCTGTAGTCTGGAAAACAACATTTGTTGTCCAAAGGCAAGCCCTGACCATGGAGCCACCAACCGCCTAATCGCACACATACCTCGGATCTGGGGCTTGCCACTTCATCTCAGTCGCTCAAGGTCAGCATGTAGGCCACAAGGTCATCGATGTCTTGCTCAGAAAGCTGATCGGGGTAGTTCTTGTTCATCAGATCGCTGAACCCTTCGACCACATAGTCGCTCGGATCGGTGATCGACAGGCGCAGGTACTCTTCAGCAGATTGACCTGGCACCCGCGATCCGGCCACATCCGCGATCCCGTTCACGGGTGGCCCCACCAATTGGGTACCATCGAGCGCATGGCAGGACATGCAAGGGATTCCGCTGGCGCCACCGGTCTCGAACAGCTCTTCGCCACGCAAAACCGCTTCATCCACTGGCGCGGCACTTCCGCCACAGCCCACAGCAATCAGCAGGATGATCAGCACTAACAGGGTCAGCAGGATCATCTTCCGTCTCATGTTGAATCTCTTTCTGATTTGCGCAGCAAACGCTGCGCTTCCCAGCGTTTAGCGATCCAGATACTAGCACATTGTGAACAATAGAGCAGGTGCTTTTTGGCAGGTCGCTGGGCGGGGTCTATACTGGTCGCATGTCTGCGCCGACCGATCGCGAATCACCCCCTCAAGCCACCGGAGGCCGCGCCCTCTCCGGCACCGGGCTGGCCCGCGGCTCTCTGCTGGTGATGGGCGGTTTTGTGCTCAGCCGGGCGATGGGCTTCATCCGCGAGGGTGTGACCGGGGCCGTGTTTGGCCAGGGGGCCATCTACGATGCCTTTGTATTTGCCGCGCGCCCCTCGGAGACGATCTTCTATGTGGTAGCGGGTGGCGCACTGGGGTCGGCCTTCATCCCTGTGTTCACGCAGTACCTCGCCCAGCACGAGGAAGACAATGCCTGGCGGCTGGCCAACGCCATCACCTATCTAATCAGCCTGATTGTGCTGGCGCTGTCGATCTTGATGTTTATCTTCGCCGGGCCGCTGATGCGCGGCATCATTGCTGCCGACGCGGCTGCGTCCACCCAAGACCTGGCGATCCAACTGCTGCGCATCATGCTGATTACGCCGACGATCTTTGCCATCAGCGGCTTGCAGATGGGCGTGCTGAACGCCTACCAGCGCTTCTTGCTTCCGGCACTGGCCCCGACGCTCTACAACATTGGCATAGTGATTGGGGCTTTGGTCTTTGCCCCCTTCATCGACATTTATGGCTTGGCCTGGGGGGCGGTATTAGGCTCACTGCTGCACCTCCTGATTC
>JAADYZ010000446.1 GCA_010092775.1 Chloroflexota bacterium | reverse complement strand
TACGAAGACGAAAACGCCGTCTGCGGCGATACAGTGCATCTGACCTTGAAGACCGACGCAGCCGGAATCGTCACGGAGGTTGGCTGGGATGGCGACGGCTGCGCCATCAGTCAGGCGTCGGCGTCGCTGCTGTACGAGGAACTGATGGGCAAATCTCTAGACGAGATCAAGGCGATTGGTAAGGAAGAACTGCTAGAGATGCTCGGAATCTCGCTCAGCATGACGCGCATGAAATGTGCGATGCTGTCGCTCAAAGTGCTGAAGGCCGGGGCCTATGGCATACAAGGTTGGCCCGGCGAGTAGCCTATTGGGATGCGCGCCAGTCTGTTGCGCGATTGTAGCTCGCTATCTGCCGACTGCTTGTATAATGGAAAAAACCTCAGCTATCAAGAATTGGAGGACCAGCGATGCCTGTATCGACTTGCTGGTACAATGAAGAGCAACAACGGACCGTGCTATTTCGTTATGAGGGAATCACGAGCTGGGATCAGTGGTTTGACGCAATTGACCACGGGCACCAGATGATGCAATCTGTTGACCATCCTGTCCATACGCTGTCTGATTTCACGGGTGTTGAAGAGCTTAGTATGGAGAAGTGGATTGCTCAAATGCCCAGACTTGGCATGGCTGTTGCGGCCCCACCCAATCTCGATCTGGTCGTCGTGGCTGGTCTGAAAGGACTGCCTCAACAGATTGCCAACGTTTTTAGCAATGTCTACAAGAAGGTCCACATGGTTGATACCCTTGAAGAGGGTGTCGCGTTGATTGAAGCGCGCGAGCAGGAAGGTCTGACGCTCGATTAAGCCACTCGACCGCCGCAAGTTGATGGGCAAGGACTGTTGAGCAAGCATTTGGTATTAATGGACATCGACGGCACGCTGCTCCGCGCCGGTGGGATCGGTCGTGCCTCGGTTAGGCTGGCACTCGAAGAGGTTTACGGCAGCAGCGCTGGAATTGACGACTATCGTTTTGGGGGGCGCACCGATCGCGCGACAGTGCACAGGTTACTAGGGGTACAAGGCTGGGCCTCCGAGGCGATCGAAGAGCGCTTTGAGGATTTCCATGCTGCGCTGGCCCACCACCTGACGCAGTTGATCGCCAGTGGTGCCTTTGAGATCATCGCCTGTCCTGGGACGCTGCCCCTCATCGATGCGCTACACGGAGTCGAAGGAGTCGTGCTCGGACTGGTGACCGGTAACACCGCTGGCAGTGCGCCGCTCAAACTGGCGGCGGCGGGCTTCGATCCGCTCCACTTCCCAATAGGGGCTTTTGGTGATGAGTCGCAGGAACGCAACGATCTGCCGCCCTTAGCGGTAGCGCGCGCAGAGCAGCTCAGCGGGGCACGCTTTCATGGCAGCCAGGTGGTGGTTATCGGGGACACCCCAGATGACATTCGCTGCGGCCGCCACATCGGTGCGCGCACGATCTCGGTGCTGACAGGTTGGTATTCTGCCGAACAGCTCAATCCGCATCAACCTGACCTGGTGCTGGATGATCTGCAAGATACGAATGCTGTCCTGCAAGCGATCTTCGCAACAGACAACGCGCAGGAGAAACGACCTTCATGAGCATCAAGCGTAAGGGAATCCGTCGGCTGCGGCTACCCAACCATGTGATGGCCTATATCATGGGCGTGGTGCTCATCTTTTGTATTTTCAGCATCTTTGGCTCGATCGTATGGGCAGCGCTCAACCCGGATGACATCGGCTTTATGGCGCAGGCCACCAACGACGATTTTGAGCGCACACGGCCCGGGCTGGATGCCATCGTTAATTATGTGGGACAGCAGAGCTGTGCCGACGCGCTTGATGAGGACTGCACCCGCTTCTTGCTGCCCGCCGAACTGCACACTTGGCCAGGACAGGGTAATGCCCTGGCTTGTGGCGTCGAGGATGACCTACACTTTGTGGCCTTCGCCACACCGACCACGGTTCAGTTTGACCTCTACTTGTTTATGCCAGAGGCGACCCAGGCTGAGGTCATGCGCCCCGTGGAGCAGGGCAATATGGTGATCGAGATCGAGCCAATTTGTGGCTACCGGGGTGGGTGCAGCCAGCAGTTCGATGATGAGTGGTTCTTATGCTTCATGACTCTGGTTGATCCTCCTGAGGAGACGGAATAGGCTGGAGGGGCGAAACACCCGGATAGGGCTGGCCTTGACCCATCGGATGGGTGGGGTGATCAGGTATTCAATCGCATCCGGTGTGATCACCGTCTGCAGAGCGTCGCTTCGCATAACTCAGGCCCATTGACCCCCGCGTTGCCTGTGCTACAATGGCCCTCATGCCAACTTCAAAACAATCTCTCATACCCCGCGACGGCCTGATTGCAGTGGCCCTCGCGTTGTTGGCGCTGTCTGTCTACCTGACAACCAGCGCCCTTCGTTTTCATTCCATCGACGAAATTGCCTCCTTCAGCGTCACGCGCAGTTTCGTCGCGCGTGGCGAGTTCGACGGCAATGTCATCTTCTGGACGCGTGCGCCGTTGGGGCGCGGCTCGATTGTGGCGCAGGGCAGCGACGGCGAAACCTACGTGGTGAAAGACGTGGCGCCATCGCTGTTGGCCGCCCCCTTTGTGATGGTCGGGCGAGTGATGGGGGCCAGTTCGGTGCGCTCTGCACTGATCCCGACGCCCCTGGTGACTGCGCTGACGGTCGGCCTGCTCTATCTGATCAGTCGGGTATGGGGGGCCAGCCAAGCGACCGGGATGCTAGCGGCCCTGGCTTTTGCCTTTGGATCGATGGCCTGGCCC
>JAADYZ010000445.1 GCA_010092775.1 Chloroflexota bacterium | reverse complement strand
TGCTTGAACAGATGGCCGACTTGCCAATAGCGGGCATTCGGACTGAGGACCGCACGCATCGCGGCGCCGTAAAAGCGGCCATAACCCATATCAAGCACTTTGTTGATCGCCTGGGAACGCCGATCCTCGTTCACTAAATCGAGGAGAGACCAGAACAGCGCACGGTCAATCTTGATACGATGACGACCGCCGAGGGCTGGCTCAAAGCCCGTCAGGGCCGCAAGGCGCATCTTTGTGAGTTGGGGTTCACTGCCGGACACTTGCGTCATGGGAGGCTTCCATCTTTACCCTGGAGCTTGTCAGGATGGCGCGGATGGGCCAAGAGCGAAAGGGCATCATCTGTGCCGATGCGCCGCAGGGCCCAGGCCACCGCCGATTGAATCGACTTGTCTGGATGAAAGAGCAATCGCGCCAGGCCATCGATCAGGCCAGGTTGGCGCTGCTTGAGCAAAACGGCCAAAGCTACCTGGCGGACCATTGCATGGTCGCTTACCAGTGCGGTCAGCGGTGTCGGTCGCTGCACCAGCGAGGCCGCTCGGCGCCAACAGCGCAGCATATCGGGAATCTCATAGGGTTTCGTCAGATAGTCGTCAGCGCCGCAGTTGAAAGCCCGCAGCACGTCTTGGCGCTGCTGGCTGCCGCTCATCACTAAGATCGGCAGGTGACTGATCAAAGGGTTCGGATCGCGGCGAATGGCTTGCATCAGGTCAAAGCCGTTAAGCGTCAAGAGGCGCAGACTTAGCACGAGCAGATTGGGTTCGAGGGCTTGGACCAGACTCAAGGCCATCTGGCCGTCTGGCTCGACCCGCACATCATAGCCGTTTGAAGTCGCGATCAACCGTGTGAGTTCGCCAGAACTCCGGTCATAGGTCGCAACGACCACCAGCGGCCGCCGCCGACCAGGGACTTCAGGGGCCTCCAGCCCGGGCACCCGTGCATCGCCATAAATGGCACGTGCTTCGCGCCCTAGGGACGGCTCGCGTCCGGATACGCTGGTATTGAAGGAGATGATCGGTTCTCGACCGTTCATGTCTGCTTAAGCCCATTGCTGGCTAACGGAGTTCGACGACAGGTGTATTCTTCAGCAGAATCTTCTTGTTCGCCAGGTCGGTGACGGTCACGCGTAAGGTGCGATTCTGATCGACATCGAAAAGCACATCGACACGATCCTCGCCCGCCTTGCCGGGTGGGTTCAGGACTGCGACGGTTCGAGAGCCGTCTTCGTCGTTGAGGGGGTTCACCTGGCGAATCTCAGTGCCACCTTCTTCAACCATGAAGATACTGCGATCTCCAAACATCACTTCGGAAATCGTCCCGGCACTATCTTCGATCTCCCCGATGACCAATTCCAAGGCTTGCTGGCCATCACGAGAGGCCGTCAGGGTTAACTTGATGTTGTCATCCAATGGGTAGCGGGTGCCTGCGGGGATGATTTCTTCCCATTCATGGCGCAGGGTGATCGGACTGAGGTGGCGCACGGCATAGGAGTGGTAGAGAAAATCATCGATACCCAACCCGACGGTTAATGAGAGCGCTCCATGGGCAACCGCTTCAAATGGCCGATCCATCATGACGCGCTCTGAGCCAAAGAAGGTGCGCACCGTTCGCTGTACAGAGGGGATCAAAGAACTGCCGCCGATCATCAAAACGGCGCTGACGTCCTCTGGAAAGATGCCGCGGGCACGCGCCGCCCGCAGCGCTTTGTTGAGCGTTTTTTGCAGCGCATCAAAGAACTCGTGGCGATCGAGGATTTCCTCGAACTGCGTGCGCGTCAGTGTGGCGCGGTAGGTCCGGTAGGTATCGGGATCAAAGACACTGATTTCGGCGCTCTCGTGGTCAGACAGCCGGATTTTGGCTTGCTCGCAGGCATTCTTGAGCATGTTATACGCATCGCCAATTTCAGAGCGATCGACTTCATTGCGCAGAAGCAGCTCATCCAGCAGCCAATGGTCGATGTCGTCGCCGCCGAGGATGCGTCCGGCCTTAGCCAGCACTCTGGCTTCTGGCTGGTCTTGATAGCTCGCCCTACCCCGCGTATCGCGTTCACCGCGAATGAGCACACCGCGCCCTTCTTCAGCGGTTGGCATCTGGACAAGCGACACGTCAAGCGTTCCGCCTCCGAAGTCAAAGACCAATACCAACGCCCCTGGCGTGCGCACGTCGTAGCCTAATGCGGCTGCTGTGCTTTCATCAACAATACGAAGGCGCTGAACGCCCAGCATTTCGTCGTCGAAGACAGATGTCTCGTCGCGCAGCCACTTCAGATACTGCTCGAAGCTCTGCACAGGGACGGTCAGGACCAGTTCCTCGAAGTTGTCTTGTTCGGCGTCCAATAAGCTGCGCAGCACGCGCTGAAGGAAGACTTCGCCAGCGCGGCGTTCGTCCCAGGGTGAGCCATCTATCGTGCGCGACAGAGGGCGGTTGCGGGCGGCGATGGTCCGCTTGAAAGACGAGAAGAAGCGCTCATCACCATGAAGGTCATAGCCTTGGGCGCGTACGCCATGCCCGATGACGACCTGAGAAAGGCTGCCATCTTCCACGTAGAGCAGCGAGGGAATCAATGGGGCCTCGCCAGCGATAGGGTTGGCCAAGCCCTCTAGACGGATGGTTTCCGGCGCGTCAAGGGCATCACGCCAGACAGCGGCGATGGTGTTGGTAGTGCCGAAATCAACTGCGACTTTTGCCATACGCTATGACCGCTCAATCGGTGTAACTTCAGCCTTCGTGACAACTTCATCAGAATAGAGATAGCCTACGTATCGTACTCGTACCGGGTCGCCCGTGCCAACTTCAGCAGCCTTGCGCCCAACCGCCTTGTGACGGGTCGGATCAAATTCGGTTTCACCACCGGCTTCACCGATGGCGGAAAAACCCAGCTCGCCAAAGGCATCTTGCAGCGGTGCCAACAGGGCCAGCACGTCACGGGCGGAAAGGTCAGCACCGTTTTCTACAGCCTTGTGCATGGTCGGAAGCTGCGTCATGACGGTCTTCAATTTGTCGAAGAAGATCAGGCGTTCGGACTTTGTCGATGATGCCGAGTTGGCCTGGTTGCGATTGCGCAGGCCATTGTATTCCTCGCGCAGCTTCTCGACTTGCTGATCGCGCTCTTCAAGCTGACGATGTAGGTCCGCCTGTACCCGTTCGTAGGTCTCCAAGGCCCGCTGCAATCCGCGCGCCCGTTCAAGCAAGCTGTCGAAGCGTGCTGCTTTTTCTGCGGCAATTTGGCGACGGAGGCGGACAATCGCAGCGCGGTCGGGCAGCGACTCCAGATAGGCTAGCAGATCGTCCAGGCTCAGGTCACTCGCCACGGCCGTCGTCATCCTCAGTGGATTCTTGCGACGGCTCAACGCCATTCTGAGGCAGGTCGCAAGCGATGGGGTCATCGGGGTTCAAGGCCTGAGCGATCGGCACAACGCTGGCTTCGAGGTCTGCAAAGGTAACCGATCCGTCCGGATTGATATAGACTTCAATCTCGATCGGAAGGATCGGTTCGTCTGATTGGTCAGAATGAGTGGGTTGGGGGTCTGGTTGCTGCATCGTCCAACTTACCAACTGGTCGAAACGGTGTCGCCCGACTCTTCCTGATTGTCGTAGTAGTCTGCGGTACGCTCACGCTCAATGACATCGCCAAGGGCATCTTCGATCGAACGGGTGAGCTTCTCGCAATCTGGGCCGGAAACACCGATCACCTGCTCTTCAACGGTGCCATCAGGCTTAATGATAATTTCCACTTCTTGCTTACCGGGTGCCATACTCAAATCCTATACCAACTAGAATAACAGACGGGTGCCATAAGTCACCCCTCTGTTACAATAACGTTATCAGTCGTGCGTCTTGAAGGCTTAGTTCCAGCGCTGAATGACGAGCCGAATGGACCCATCTTCCTGCACTTCTTCCGTTACCTTCTGCCAACCGCCGGTCTCTGCCTGCTCAACGACAGTCATGTAGGCGTAACGCTGTGACAGTTCGTTCATGAACTGATCGCGGTCAATGCGTAGGCCCCAGAAATCGGCGACCATGACGACGGTGTCATCTTCTTTACGGAACCCAATATCGTAGCGGCCATCCATCTTGACCACCAAGTCAGCCTGCGCTTCCATACCAGCATAGCCACGGACTGCGCCGCTGTCCACGTTGTAACCCATCTCTTCGAGAGCCTGCTGCACGGTCTGCAGGTTACGCAGTTTTGTGCGCACACGCGTGAAGTGAGACATCAAAAAACTCCTTCGTCAACCACAAACTTCCAATTCACAGATGTTTGTTGTGTTTACAGTTAACACAAATTACGTAGGCGCGAATCAGAGCGAATCGCTTATGCTTTATTTTACACCCAGATTTGATAAAGACAAATCAACTACGGTCTTGGCCTTCTGCGAACGTGGCTTACGTGCCGAAAGCGCGCGTATTCGGCGGGATGCATGCGCTGTGGCATAATAGAGGTCATTATCGTTCTTAAG
>JAADYZ010000444.1 GCA_010092775.1 Chloroflexota bacterium | reverse complement strand
GGAGCAACATCATGAGCGACGATTTGGATCGAGATCAACTTCAAAAGGACATTCTGGCGCTCTATACTCGTGAGCACGCCGAACTTGGTGATGAGGGGACCCTTCGTCACCTCGAACGGGGCGAGCAGTGGGACGTGAGCAGCACATTGCGGAAGGGCGGAGTGTTAGTGTTCCCGCATGCAGGTGTAAAGGACTGCGGCTACCAGGTTGCGGCTTGTGTCCAAGCCTGCCTGGATAGCGGTGCTGAACGCGTCGTGGTGATCAGCGTGCTGCATGCCTTCACTCATGAGATGGAGATGGCGCGCCGCCGCGTTGCTGCCGGAGGCGATCCGGCAGATGAAGCGTTTTGGGGCATCCAAGGGACTGGGATTGAGGGCCGCAAGGAATGGACAGGCGACCATGCTTTGATGAGTTGGCGGCACTTCTGGCAGGCCGAAGTTAAGCGGCGCGGCCTTACCGAGTCAGAAGTACCGGAGGTCATCGAGCGCTATCCCTGGTTGGCGGGGGGCAAACCCGAGACGCTACCGGGCATTGATGAGTTGGCTCGCCTTGTTGAGGATGCCGTCATCGTCTCAACGGCTGACCCCTTCCACCATGGGATCGGCTATGGCACTCCTCCAGAGGAAGCCTTTTACCCTGATGAGGAGGGACTAGCCAAGGCACAGGCTGTGATCGAGGAGGGTATCGGCATTCTCGAACGGGGTGACTACTGGGCTTACAATCAGCACTGTGTTGAGGCCAAAAGTGACGCACGCGACGCGGGGCAGGTCTTCCGCTATCTGCGCGGAGCGATGACCGGCCAAGTGATCGACATCACCTATAGTAACGCCGCGGCCCTATACCATGCGCCAGATCCCACCTGGGTCGCGGCGCCCTTGGTTGAGTGGCAAGTCTAGCCCCCCAGCCAATTCGCCTGCGCAACGCTTCATCAAATAATACGTTGGAACACTAAGAGGATATTGCTGTGCATCCAAATGTCGAGAAGCTACCTGATGAACCCATCATTATCGTGACCGTCACTGAAAGCTCAGACGTTGAAAGCGTAGCTGCTGCCTGTGATGCAATCATAGGTGACAAGCTTGGACCATTCTATCGCATCAACGATTTCTCCGCTTTCAGTTTTACCTTCAGCGGATTGATGGTGGGGATGGCTGCTGAGACAACAAGACTACCGGGATCACTGTCTGATCCACGCATCAAGCCGGTCTTTGTCGGCACCAGTGACATGGTGAAGCTTGGCTCACAAGCTGGCCGACAGGAACAGTACGGAGAGTTGGCCATACTCCTCTTCGCGACCCTAGAAGACGCCCTTCAGCACATTCGGCTGCAACTACAAGATGTCTAGATGTTTGATCGTAGCGACAATTCAATATCCTCCGTTAATCGCCCACCTTTAGTCGAAGTGATGACTGGTGATATTGAATTATCGATCTATCTGGAGGAGAATCTACATAATCATGAATAGTGAAGACCGACGAGCGATTATCGCTCTCCCAGTTGTTCTACTTGTCGGTGCAGGACTTGCCTTTGCCGGAAGCCAGGGAAGTGCGAGCGTGGCCAACATCCCTTTGTTTGCCCTGTGCATTGGCTTGGCCTTTCTGGTTCAGTGGTTAGTCTTTATACCATCGTACATTTTTCAGACTGAGACCTATTTCGACCTGACAGGCAGTATCACATACCTCACAGTAATGGCCGCTGCTGTCTTCTTGACTCCGCAGCGCGATGCACGCGCTATCTTGCTACTGGTTTTGGTGGCCATTTGGGCCCTTCGGCTTGGCTCCTTCTTGTTCATGCGCATTCAGCGAGCTGGAAAAGATGGACGCTTCGATGAACTCAAACCCTCCTTCCCACGCTTCCTACTCACCTGGACACTCCAGGGGTTGTGGGTATCCTTTTCGACGGCTGCTGCCCTGGCCGCCATCACGTCGGAGCTGAAACCGGAACTGGGGTTGTTCGCCATCATAGGAGGCATAGTATGGCTGCTGGGCTTTGGTATCGAAGTCGTAGCCGACACTCAGAAGACCCGCTTCCGTGCTGACCCTGAGAATTCGGGCAAGTTCATCCAATCTGGATTGTGGTCGTGGTCACGCCACCCCAACTACTTCGGCGAGATTGTCCTATGGATTGGCATTGCGATCATTGCCTTTCCAGCGCTGCGCGGCTGGCAATTACTCACGTTGATCTCGCCGATCTTTGTCACCATCTTACTGACGCGCATCAGCGGGGTACCTTTGCTGGAGGCGCGTGCCGACGAAAAGTGGGGTGGGCAGCCTGACTATGAGAACTATAAGGCCAAGACCTCAGTGTTGATCCCGATGCCACCGTCACCTACTGAAACTTCATAATGGATTGATCAGTCACCAGCGGCGGCGGCTTCGTTGCGCTGCTTGTTCGCGATGATGTAGCCAGCGACTGTCTCTTCATCTAACTTGTAGAGGAAGCGGCTGCCCAGCCACATCACGGCGGCCATAAACATTGGCAAGATGATGAACCACAACCATAGGGCATTGATTGTCTCAACCGACTGTTCGGCCACAGGAAGCAGTTCATCAAAGGCAACCCAGGCCAGCACAAAGCCGCCTAGTGAGGTTCCCAGGGCGTCGCCCGACTTATTGAAGAACGTCTGAATCGAGAAGGCAGTGGCCTCATTGCGGATACCGGTCTTCTGCTCGCCATATTCGACACAATCTGCAGTGAACATGGGCCGCAGCAAACTGGTGACCACTAAGGTCATCGTGCGCAGAGCGAGAAAGACCATCGCTAACAACGCCAAATCCCCTGGAATGAAAAACACCGGGATTGACAACACAATGGTGGCGATCATCATAACCTCAAGGTAGGTCTTCTTGCCCCAGCGGCGAACCACTGCCGGTGTGATGATGCCCAGGCCAACGACACCCAATAGGGCAAAGGCCGAAGTAAACGAGGCCAGGCGCGCATCACCATAGTAGCGCTCAGCCACATAGATGCCGAAGACTGCCACAGCGTTCAAGAAGGCCTGAGATAGGTACAGGCTCATGATGATCAAGTGCTGATCGTTGCGCAGGACTTCACGGATCATTTGGCCTAACGTCACGCCCTCGACAACATCGGTATGGTGCCGCTCTTGAATGGCAAACATCTGCGGCACCATGAGGACAACGGCCATCACCGCAGGTATGCCACCGAGCAGAAGCCAGTTGGTCGCGTCGACGCCCTCATCGAACAAGAAGCCCCCCAGCCCCACACCAATCGCAGCGCCCAGGACGCTGCCAATCTGCGTGAGCGTCAACAAGATAGTACGTTCGCGCTCGTTGGTGGTCATGGATGTCGAGACGGCAAAGATCGGCACTTCAGATGCCGTGTAAAGCACGTCCCAAATCAGGTAGGTAACGACCACGTAGGCAAGTTTCACTCCTAAGCTTGCATCGAGTGGCACCAAGAACATAAGAAAGGTCGCCGCAGGCATCAAGAAAGCGGTCACGTTGATCCAGCCCTTGAAGCGGCTGTTCAAGAACTCAACGCGATCCATCAGCAAGCCAATCAGCGGATCGTTTACGGCATCCCAAATGCGGACGATGAGAAAGATGACCGCGACGAGAGCTGGATCCAACCTGACCTGACTGACATAATAGGTCAGCAGGTAGGTTGTAATAACGATGTAGATGATATTCTGGCCAGCAAAATAAGCAGAGTAGGCGAAGCGTTCGCCAAAGGAAGTCTCTTTAGGGAGGGTTTGGACGTCCTGTGACATGAGGTCCCCTTGATCAAGGCAGCGAGTGAAGGTGATCCGCCGACAAGTATAGCCTCATCATGAGCTTCTCGAAAACTCAATCTGAGTCAATCAATACTGAGCGACGTCATCCAGCTTGGTAGCTGCTTATCTGTCTATTAGGTCATGCCATCACGTTTGTGTGAGAGGGTCGTCGAGGAGACACAGAAGAAGTTATCATTAAAGAGACGACTGCCGCAACTAAGGATCGCCGATGACAATGCTTGCCGACCGCTACAAAATCGGGAAACATCTTAGAAGTGGCGGGATGGGTGATGTATGTCTCTAGCTGCAGATCCTGTCACCGATCAATCCGTCGCCTTGAAGCAGATGAAAGCGCCTATGGTTCACCGCGATCCAACATCCATCAGCGATGATTTAAACGACTTGCTCTATCTCATCCTGACTAAGCAAGCAGAGGCAGGCATGATCATATCAGCGCCACACCCCAAGGCCGCCGCTCTGCGTGCAGTCGCGCTCATCATGGCGCTCCAGGGAGATACAGAACACGCCGTTGAGATACTGAGGGTCAGCTATCAGGCTGGCATATTTTCCAATGTAGATATCGAGTACCTTCCTATCTTGATCGACCTACCTACAAACCTCAAGTCGGAGCTTAGAGAAGATGTATTCGAAGCAGCTTGGGATCATGGCAAGGCGATGGACGTCCACTCTGTATTCACTTGGGCAACCGAACGTCTTGGGAGTATCTGATCGTATGGCACATGACTTGCTCACCAACGTGGCTACGGGCCCAGAAGACTCCTGCAGCAGAGCCTATTCACTATGGTCAGAGGTTTGGCCATGCTCCTGACTCGATCGATCATTGTCGCTTTGCATCCAATTGTCGCCGGGCTTGCGGTCATCATGGCAGTCGATCTTTGGTATGGTCACCGACGGCAGGGCAAAAATATGATAGGCAGCTTGCTTCTTCTGGCGGCATCTCATTGGCTATTTGCCAGCACCTTCGAACTTCTCAGCAATGACCTGCAAGTCAAGCGCCTTTGGGATGTCGTCCAACTGCTTGGGTCATCATCGATCCCTATATTGTGGCTGTGGTTTGCCTCGAGTTTCACAAACTCAGGTCGATTCTTGAAGCCACCCATCTGGATTCTGCTAGCCGCGGTGCCGGTCTTGCTCATCGGGTTGGCGGTGACCAACCCACTACACAATCTTGTATGGGTAGACGCCTCGCTAGTTGGTGCTGGCTCATTTAGCATGCTCCAGGATGTAATTGGCCCTGCTTTGCTTGCTTTCTATGTCTATAGTTATGCATTGGTAACAACAGGTGTTATGATGTTTGTTCGCGCCCTACTCGAGCAAGGTGAAGCCATTAGCTGCCAAACCTCCGCGGTTCTGTTGGGAGCACTGCTGCCCCTGGTCATCAGTGTGACAGACGTCTTGGGTCTGCGCCCTTTCGCAGATGTACCACTCACTCCATTTGCGATTGTGTTAGTGGTGCCAACCTTGGCCCTTAACTTTTATCGCTTGAGGCGGGCCGACCTATCGCCACTCGCCCGTGTCAAAGTGGTCGAACACATCGCTGAAGGCGTTATTGTAATCGATGGGATCGGTCGTATAACGGATATGAATCCCGCTGCCGAAGACATCTTCGAGTGTCAATTGTCGCAAGTACTAGGCGCAGAACTCACCACTATATGGCCAACTGCAAGGACCTACCTTCCAAGATTGCCGGTAGAGACGGGGCTCGTTGACACATTGTCTTTGGGGGAAGGAGAGAGGCGCCACACCTTCGATCTTAGCATCACCACGATGACCCATAGAAGTCAGCAACCAGTCGGCCATATCATTGTACTGCACGACACAACACAACGTTCTCTCATCGAGTCAGAGATGCGCCAGTCACTAGCCGAAAAAGAGATGCTTCTCAAAGAAATCCATCATCGCGTCAAGAACAATCTCCAGGTCGTTTCCAGCTTGTTGAGACTACAAGCACGATCGCACAACAGTCAGGCGTTCAAGGCATCCATGGCGGAGAGCGAAAATCGCATCCATGCGATGGCTCTGATACACGAACAGCTATATGGAACAACCAGCCTGTCACAAGTTGACTTCCGCAACTATATTGAGCTGCTCACTGAGCATCTTGCAACATCGCACGCCATTCCAGCGAGCCTTCAGGTTGAGGTCAACGCCGAACGGATTTACCTTTCAATTGATCAAGCGATCTCATGTGGTCTACTGATCAACGAATTAATATCCAATGCGTTTAAGTATGCTTTCCATGACGGACAAAAGGGTCAAGTGTATATCAGTTTCCGGCAATTGGAAGATGGTCAACTCGTCTTGACAATTGAAGACAATGGCATCGGTTTGCCCAATGACCTGAACTTCCCGAACACAGGGACCTTGGGGCTGCAATTGGTTGACCAGCTTGTTCATCAACTCCTAGCAACTCTGGAGCTCGACAGGTCGCAGGGAACAAAGTATACAGTGACTTTCAAATCAACCAAGTCATGACGCTCACGTCACAAGCGTGATTCGGCGTGCTTCGCCTTACAATCCTGAAATACTCAAGGCAAAGGGACAAACTATACGCTATAACACAGTCAGGTAGAAATGGGGGGAGCCTCCTGATCCAAAATCCTCTGGCATTTTGTTGATCTGTAGAGTCATATGGCTGGGACTTGTCCGAGCACCCAGCCTCACCACTGGGCCGGAATGGCACCGAGAGAAGCGATGGCAGATAGGGATATTCTGATTGTTGAGGACGAAGGAATCATCGCGTTAGACATACAAACGCGATTGAACGATATGGGCTACGGTACAGTTGCGCGTGCGTCCAACAGCTTTCAGGCCATTGAGATGGCTATGCAGCTCCGCCCTGACATTGTCCTGATGGACATTCGTTTAGAGGGCAACACGTCCGGCATCGAGGCTGCAGACCAAATCCGCGTTAAATACCAAATTCCCGTCATTTACGTGACAGCCCACGCAGACGAAGCCACCATAGAACAGGCGAAGCGCACTCGCCCATACGGCTACATCTTGAAACCATTCAAGGACGACGAACTACGGGCGGCGATTGAAATTGCACTATATCGGTTCCAGGCTGAAAAGAGTTCGCCCGAGTCTGACCAGACCATACTTCGTGAAATCCATACCTCTCCCGGTTTGGGCAGTGTGCCCCCCATTG
>JAADYZ010000443.1 GCA_010092775.1 Chloroflexota bacterium | reverse complement strand
GTGTTTTGGCCTGCCATAACCAGGTGCAATACCTTGAAAACCGGGTTTTGCTGGTCCTAAACATCGGCCAGGTGGCCTATAGA
Source organism: Chloroflexota bacterium (assembly GCA_010092775.1). Taxonomy (GTDB): domain Bacteria; phylum Chloroflexota; class Anaerolineae; order Aggregatilineales; family UBA3940; genus TC-71. The sequence goes on along the minus strand of JAADYZ010000443.1, from coordinate 3,162 downwards.
CAGGCCTGGGAATTATGATATACTAAGAACAAGTTAAGCGATTTAACAATCACTTAACATCAAGAGATGTAAAACAAGAAAGGAGGACGGTATATCATGACAAAGCTGATCGCTGTTCCGACCAAGGAAACGAGGGGCGTCCAAATGGATGGACAGACCTTCAAAGCGAACCGTCCGACCATCAGCTTCCGCTGGGAGCGCGACGAGGATCGTCGGGAAGACGACACCGTACAGGATGATGACGTTCTCGTCTACAATGCGCAGCGGCAGACATGGCAGACTCCGTCAGCCCGGTCTAGAAAATAGACCCCTGACGCCACGACATGCTAAACGCTAACGCAGGAAACAGCGCGGGGCTCGACATGAGTCCCGCGCTGTGCTTTACTCCCCCTATGACTGAGCAACACATTCCCGTCCTATTAGATGAAGTCATTGAGGCACTGGCCCTGAAGAGTGGTGCCCGGATCATCGATGGTACCCTCGGCCTGGGGGGTCACTCGCAGGCGATTCTGGAGATGATCGCACCGGATGGTCGCGTCCTGGCCTTTGATCGCGATGCGCGGGCGATTGCCCTGGCGCACGCGCGCCTGACCGCATTCACGAAGCGAGTCGCGATCATCCACGCCAGCTATGCGGTGATGGGCGAGCGTGCCCCTGCCCTCGGCTTTGACGCCGTTGACGGCATCCTGCTGGATTTGGGCTTTTCGTCCCTGCAAATTGACGACCCTGAGCGCGGCTTTGCCTTCCAGCATGATGGCCCACTTGATATGCGCTTTGATCCCAGCCAAGGGGAAAGCGCTGCCGATTGGGTCAACACACGCAGCCTTGACGAGCTAACCCGGGTCCTGCGTGACTATGGCGAAGAGCGCCATGCCCGACGCATCGCCCAGGCCATCATCGCAGCCCGGCCCATTACCCGTACACAACAGCTTGCCGAGCTGATCAAAGCGGCCCAGCCAGCCCCCCGGCGGGGTGCGGCTCCGCAGCGCATCCATCCGGCGACGCGCAGTTTTCAGGCACTGCGCATCGCTGTAAACGACGAACTCGGCCAACTGGCAGCCGCCCTTCCCCAAGCGGTAGACCTCTTGAAGCCGGGCGGGCGGCTGGCGGTGATCAGCTTTCATTCATTAGAAGACCGGCTTGTCAAGCGCTTCATTCGCGAGAACGCGCTTGAATACCGCTACGATCCCGACCGTCCAGATCGATCCGGCGACCTCAGCCCCAGTTTGATCGACCTGACCCGCAAACCGATCACCGCCAGCGCCACGGAGATCAGCGCCAATCCGCGTGCGCGCAGCGCCAAGCTGCGTGTGGCTGCAAGACGTCCGATGATGGAAGAAGGCGGATAGGAGGTCCTATGCCGATTCGATCCCGGGTCAACCAGTATCGCGGCGTCAACGCCCACTTGCACAGCGTCATGCAAGAGCGTCCCAGAAACTGGGGTGGCTTTCACAGTCGGGTCATCAACGATCTATTCGATGAGGTGACACGCACGCTTCCAACTGGCTACTTGGCAGATAATGAACGCTCGCTGCAAATACGCGAGTTTAACCCGGACTCTGGCGAGCGGATCCAGTTTCGACGGCCTGACACCGCTATCTTCTCTCCGGAACCCCGTACACAGGCATCGCTCGAAACAGGGGCCTCGTTGAGCGCAAGGGCTACATTCGTTCTACCTGCCCAAGCGACCTTCGACGATGACCCAGACCTATACTATCAATCGCTTGTCATACGCCCGATCCGGGATGATGATCTAGGCGAAGTCATTGCCTGGCTGGAGCTCCTTTCACCGGGCAACAAACCGGGCGGTCGGGGTGCGGTCCAGTACATTGAGAAGCGGCGGTCGCTGTTGATGGCTGGAGTCGTGCTGATTGAAGTTGATTGGCTCCATGAAAGCCGTTCACCCATCAGTGCACTACCGAGCTATCCTGACCGCGATGACCATGCTCATGCCTACTCGATTACCTTGACGGTACCTCGTCCATCACTTGCTGAGGGTTACACCTGGGTGTTTGGAACCCATGTCGACCAGACCTTGCCGAGGATTCAGGTTCCCCTTCTCGAAGGTGACACGTGCACAATCGACTTCGAGACGTCCTATCAGCGCCACTTTCAGCGAGCACCACTCCACAACCGTTTGGTTAATTACGCTGAACTACCGCCCAATGTTGACCGCTACACAGCAGAGGACCAGGCCCGCATCCGCGCCCGGATGGAGGCAGTGGCTCGAGCCGTCGCAAGTGGAAAGGACCTCGAACAGGGTCCGTTTGAGATTGGCGAGGCGCAGCCCAAAGACAATCCTGACTGAATCGTTGAGTCGATTGCCTCAGGTGCTTGCCCTCGTCACCTCCCGCACTGCTGGGATGGGATCGTTCGCAGCGTCGTGTGACAGCGCTGGGTGGTTTGGATCAAGCTGCTTGAGCGCTTCAACCGCTGCTTGACGGGCCTCCCACTGCAATTCGGTCTGAAGACGCTCAGCCAGGATCGGCACACTCGGCTGATCCGCCCAACGTTGGGCGGCCTCGGCCACCAGGCGTCGTTGCCCACCGTCGCCGGTCCTCAGGTAGGGGCGGATGGCCTTCATTGCCTGCTCACCCCCAATATGGGCCAGCGCTTCAACGGCGGCTTCGGCCGTCTCGCTGTGATAGTGCTCAAGCCAGGGAAGAAGCTGCGGCACAATGGAGGGATCACCGAGCTGGCCGAGCGCTCGAAGCACAGCCCTGGGGGTGAGGTAACTAGGAGCATCGAGCATCTGAAACAGGTGAGGCACTGCCGCCGGATCGCCAAGATTGGCCAGGGCTGCTGCCGCCTCAGCCGCATCCGAGGGGTGTCTGCCCGACTTCAACAGGTCGATCAGTGGGGCAAAGGCGCGATGATCACCGATCCTGCCAAGTGCGGCGGCTGATTCTTGAGTCATCAGGTCTTCGGTGTGGGTCAGTAACTCGATCAACAGCGGGACGGAAAGCTCAGTTGGGGCGACCGCCGCCACGCCACGAATCGCGGCCCGCGCCCGCAGCTCGACGGGGATGTCATTAATCCGTTCGAACTGCCGGAAGTGCGCCACACCCTCTAAAAACAGATCGAGTGCCCGCGATGCTTTGAGTTGTGTTAGAGAGGTAAGCGCAGGCGCATAGAACGAGGATTCGATACCGTCATCACGGG
>JAADYZ010000442.1 GCA_010092775.1 Chloroflexota bacterium | reverse complement strand
CGGGCCACCATCGGCACCACCGGCACACCCAGCCGCCGCGCCAGATGGCGATCATCGATCTGAATGCCGTGTCGTTCGGCCTCATCAAGCAGGTTGAGCGCAACCACTGCCTGCCCCGTAATCTCCAGGATTTGCAGGGTCAGGTTGAGATTGCGCTCCAGGCGGGTGGCGTCAACGACCACGACCGTCACCGAGGGCTGGCCAAATAGGATGAAGTCACGGGCGATTTCCTCATCGACACTGGTGGAGAGCAGCGAGTAAGTGCCCGGTAAATCAACCAGCTTGTAGGTCTTGTCGTTGTAGCGGAAGCCGCCCTCGGCGCGGGTAACGGTTTTGCCGGGCCAATTACCAACGTGCTGGCGCAATCCGGTCAGGGCGTTGAAGACCGTACTCTTGCCCGTATTGGGGTTGCCAGCCAGCGCCACGACGAAATCGGCTGACGCGACGCTGACCCCGAGTTTCTTCAGCGCGGCCGCGTTATAGGCTGGGCAGCTTTGACAGTCGGCTGTACTCTGGACGGTCATTGGCTTTTGTCTTCCTCCAGGCTGACTTCGATCAGGCTGGCCTGGTCGCGGCGTAAGGCGATTAGAGTGTCACGCACGCGGTAGGCGGTCGGGTCGCCCAAGGGGCTGCTCAGTTCGGCCACCAGCCGCGTGCCAGGCAGAATGCCCAGGTCCATCAGGCGGCGGCGTGTGAGGCCCTGGCAGGTCAGGTCTTGGACGATGGCCGCCTGACCGATCTTGAGTTGGTCGAGTGAAAATGACATGTTAACAACTTCCGATGTCGTGTGTTTATGAGTCCTAATATGTATTTTAGTTGATCCTAAAAAATATTTCTAGTGACAAACGTCACTAGCGCTCGCTGAGGATCATGACGCTGATCGCTCACCGAATCCATGTGACCTTCGACACTGGACCTGTCAGCGATACAGTCGTAAACTGTTGATGAGTATCCGTACTGGAAGTGGGGGCAATCAATGCTACAGAAGTACACCCTGAAGGATGCGCGACGTCTGCTGACCGAAGGAAAGAAACGTGAAGCGGCCAAGATTGTGGCTGCGCTGATCAAAGAGACGCCGGGAGATGCCGAGGTTTGGATGCTGGCGGGGCAGTTGGCGCCAAGCAAGGAGCAAGCGCTCGAGTGCTACAAACGGGCGTTCGACCATGCCTTCGATGTCGATGAGGCCGACTGGGCCATGCACGAAATCCGCCATACGCAAGCTGCGATCGAAAAAGAGCAGGCCAAGAAAGACGACGACGCGCGCCTGACCGAGACGGGCCGCCTCAGACGGCTGTCGATCCAGCGCTGAAGTCGAGGCGTGACTCCAGCGGGGGCAGGGTCACCCGCTCATCCAGCATCCGCTGATCGTAGACAAAATCATCATTCGCCACGATCGTCCAGTGTCCCCCGTGCTTGCGGTTCAGGGCCTGGGCGATTTGATAGAAGGTCCACTTCAGATTGGCGTTGAGCAAGTAAACGTCGCCAGGCTTTGATCCAAATGCCAAACGCTTGAGGGCGGCTCCTGTGTCGTCTAAAAAGGAGCAGGCAGGCAGCCACCGGCGACTGGCGTTAACCTGGCCCTGCTGGGCCATCTGCGTCTCAAAGAAGTCGATCATGTTGTTGGACCCGGCGGATGTGCCAATCTGCCAGCCCAGGCGCGCCACGATGGCCTCGGGGTTGACTTGGCGCACCCGGTGCTCTGCTTGCAGCTTTTCGTAGCCATAGCCCGCACGCGCGTCTGGTACCGATTGAGGCGTGAAGGGGCCAGGCGCATCATCGCTGAAGACCATCACCGAGCTGGTGAACAGAAAGCGGCAGTCGATCTCTTGACACAGTGCCGCCAACCGTTCGGACCACTCCACATTGACCAACCAGCCTTCGTTGTCGCGCCCCGTCGGCTGCGAAGCCGTCGCCAGATGGAACAGGACATCGGGTTGAACCTCGCGGAGCAGAGCGGCTGCACCGGCCGCATCCTCCGGCGGAACCGAGCGGCGATCCCAGCCGAACACCTCAACGCCATTCGCCGTGAGATGGGCGCGCAAAGCCTGTCCGACAGCGCCATTCATTCCAGTGATGAGTGCTTTCATGCTGCTTTTCTACCTTGGATTACCCAGCCTTGACCTGCTTGGATTGTAGCAAGCCTCACGCAATTGAGCGCTGGGGAGGCGGCGGTGCGGCGGTCGCGTCGAAAGGCTCGCGGCTCCATGCGCGGATGATGCGCCCAGTCTGTGGATCTACTTCGGGCGGACCAATGTAGCCGCCATCGCAGCCGCGGCTGTTGGTGGGGCAGGCCCGCTCAATCCAATCAAAGGCTTCAGCCAGATTGAGCGGCCGCACCTGAAAGGGCTGCATCCGCAAGAGCGCTGCCTGAACCTGATCGGGGCGACCTTCGAGCATCGCGAAAGCCCGATCGCCCATCGGCCAGAGGCCACCGGTAAACACGACGCCAATCTCGGCCAGGGTCCGTCCGACAGTGGGCCGCGGACCACGAATGGATTGAAGGGTGTAGGTCACAAATCGAATTGCCATGTGTTGGTCATCCTCCGAAAAAAAAGCCACCAGATGGTGGTAACTCTCGCCAGTGAGCGCAAGGGGAGCGGCGGCCCCCTCATCCCAATAAGTCGCTTGTTCCGTTCCTATCCTACGCCATCCTCTTGATGGCCGCCGCTCCGGTGAGTTGTTGATCTCCTTCGCTCATCTGTTCTAATAATAGAACATCCGTTTCGATTTGGCAAGCCCCAGAGCGCCCCTCATGTCAATTCGAACCAAACCCTAACCGACTAGCTCAGTTGGGTTCTTACGTAGGCAAGGGCTTCTTCTAGCGTGGCAAATGCTGGGATGTCTCGACCTAAGTACTGCTGCTGGCGAGTTGCCGCCTGGATCATGCTGGCACTTTCACCCCCCACCAAAATGGGATGGGCCCCTGCCCGATAGGACACGCCCCCCGCATCGCTGAAGGCACTCATGCCCATCACCACATCTGAAAAACTGGCTTCGAGGGAGATGCCGCTCAGGTCCCAGATGAGATAGGCGACTCCGTGTTCTTCGCGAAAGACGTCAAATTGCTCCACGATGCTAAGGACCAACGCACGCGGATCGGCCTCAGGCAAGGTAAGGTGGACAATCTTGGTCTGGATCTCGGGCATTTCGGTGAATGTAGCGGGCATGATCCTTCTCCTTAGGCGAATTGCAGTCTTCATCCAGTATAAAGGCAGACAGCCCTGGCCGCTCGCGCTAATATCCCTAAGACTGAACACGAAATCAAAGCGACTGACGCTCATGACCGCACTGCCTTTCGACTGGAAATTGGCCGCTCGCTGGACCTATGCCAACGCCGGAATCTGGATTTTGGCCTGGGCGGTCATTGTCTTGGGCACCACAGCGACCATCATTGTGCAGACCCCGATCTTTGCCGCCGCCTGGCGCGGGGAGATCAACCAGACTGTGGATCCGGATACGCTGGACCTCGAGTCGGTCGAGGCGCTGCCCATCGCTACACAGCGCACGTTGGCGGTCGCCATTGTGACCTTGTTCGCAGCAACCAGTGGGGCGCTGGTCGGTGGCATCACCTGGTTTGTGGTCCGGCGGGTACTGTCAATCGATCTGCCGCCCTGGATTCTAGCCAGTACCCTGGGTTGGGTGATTGGCCTGGGTGTGGTGATTGCGCTGAACTTTACAGCGGATGCGGCGGCGCGCAGCCCGGTATTCGATTTCCTGATTTTTGGGATGCTAGGCGGGGCGGTGGTCGGTCTGGCCCAGTGGCCGCTGCTGCGCGGGCAAGTCGAGCGGTCCTGGTTTTGGGTCCTGACCAATGCCGCCGCGCTGGGGTCGGGTTGGGCAGTGGCCAACATGGCCACGTTGGTGATGCAAGGCGCACCGTTGATTGCCTTGCTGGCCTCCGGGATTGTCGGTGGCATCGCTTTTGGGCTGATCAGTGGGATTGGTTTGGCCTGGTTGATCCGCCAACCCCGACGCGTTGACGCGTGACGCGGCCCGTGATACAACAAACACAGATGCGCAGCGCTGGTCTGCTCACATTGTCGAACGAAGGAACGCACCATGCCAACTTACACCTTTCAAGATGCCATCCAGATTTTGCGTGACCTGAACGTCGACGGAGACGACAGCACACGCCTGCAAGCGATCATTGACATGCTGGAGAAGACCGATCAGCGGGTGCAAGCGCTGGAGCAGTCCAACGCCAACCTTCAGCGCGAGCGGCAGCGTGATTTGCAAGCATCCGAGTGGTTGGCCAAGATGAGCCACGATCTACGGACTCCACTCAACTCGATCATCGGCTATTCGGAGCTGTTAGTCGATGATCTGAAGGACAATGTGGATGAGATGACCCTGCAAGACCTGGAAGCTATCCATACCAGCGGGCACCAACTGCTGTTGATTGTGAACGACATGCTCGACTTTGCGCGCATCCGGGCTGGCCGCTTGGAGTTGAAGCGCAGTCAACTCGATCTGAATCAACTGATGGAAGCGATTGGGAGTATGTCACGCTCCCTCAATGAAGATCGACCCAAGGTAGCGATGCGCTTTGATGTGCCGCCCGATCTTCCGGTGATCTACGCGGATGCGGAACGGATCCAACAGGTGATCATGAGCCTGCTCAACAACGCGATCCGCATGACGACCGAAGGGAGCATCCAGTTTAGCGCCAAAGACGAGGGCGACTGGGTGGTCTTTGAGGTCGTGGACAGCGGCGAGGGCCTGGAGCCGGAACAGGTGGATGTGGTGTTCGACCAATATCAGATGGTCAAAGGCAACATTACCATGAAAGCCTTAGGTGGCGGAATGGGATTGCCCATTGCGCGGCACCTGGTTGAATTGCATGGTGGCTCGGTGTGGGTGATCAGCCAGAAGGGGCACGGCAGCACCTTCGGCTTCCGCCTGCCGGGCCGTCCGGACCCCTCAAGTGAATAGACTCATCAGGGCCTGAACCGTCGCCTGAGTCGTGCTGACTGGGAGCGCGCCCACCGCCACCCGAGACGCTGCGACCTCCTGGGCAAACACCATCGCGAGGGCGGCAACACCAGCCTGACTGGCCGCCAACGCGCCTGATCCCTGGGCGTTTTGCGGGTCAACCGGATCGACCAGTAGCGCGATTAGGCCCCCGCCTTCGTCGGCCATCACTCGGGCGGCCAACTGCGCTATGAAGAAGGACCCCACCAGGTTGTACTCGACTGTACGGCGGAATTCCCATTCATCCATCGTGAGCAGGTCTTGCTGCGGTCGAATCGCAGTCGCCTGGACCAACACATCCAATCGGCCATAGACATCCCGAATTTCTTCAATGGCCCCAGCCGCCTGGAACTTGTTGGAGATGTCGGCTTGCCAGCCAAAGGCACTGCCCCCGGCCTGGCCAATGGCCTGTGCGCTGGATTCGGCGCGGTCTGGGTTGAGGTCGACGCAGCACAGGCTGGCCCCTGCTGCGGCCAATGCCTGAGCGATGGCCAAGCCGGGGTCGGTTCCCGCGCCGGTAACGAGGGCGACCCGCCCCGTGAGATCGATTGACATAGCAACTTCCTCCTCTGGGTATGCAAGATGCGTCCACAGTGTACTGTGCGAGCAGGGCGGCATACCAGAACATCACAAATCGACCAAAACGCAAGAAGGCAAGTGGGGAATCGCTAGGAAAAATTGTACAATTCTGAGTGCTAAGCTTGGCCCGGTCATTTAACTTATTAAGTTGTGGAATAATGGCGGACTCAAAAAGCGAACTGCTTGCCCCCGGAACGAAAGTTCACTTTATGGGGATTGGTGGCTACGGTATCAATCCGATCGCCCGTGTAATGCACGAGATGGGTTACCGTATCTCGGGCTGCGACATGAATGAATCACCGCTTATCCCTCCCTTGGTTGAGCTGGGCATTCCAGTACGGATTGGCCACAGCCCGGACCACATTGATGAATTTGATCTGCTGCCGGAAGACAGCGCCTTGGTGCTGTCCTCCGCCATCCCGATGACCCACCCCGAAGTACAGGCTGCCTACTCGCAAGGGATCAGGATCCTCAAGCGCAACGACGTCATGCGCACAGTGATGAAGGACAAGGTCGGCATTGCCGTTGCGGGGACACACGGCAAAACCACCACCACCGCCATGATCGCTGTGACCTTGAAAGAACTCGGCCTCGATCCAAGCTACATCATCGGCGGGGTGCCGGTTGATCTGGGGCGTAACGCCAAGGCGGGTGACGGCGATCATTTTGTGATTGAAGCCGACGAATACGACAACATGTTCCTGGGCATCTATCCCAAGGTAGCGATTGTCACCTCGCTAGAATTCGATCACCCTGATCAATTTGAGGACATTGATGAAGTGCGCCGTCTGTTTCAGCGCTTTATCGCTAACGTCAAGGAAGACGGGCTGGTGCTGGCCGCCCACGACGTGGCTCAGTCGCGACGACTGATCAAACGGCGTATGTTAACCGGCCAATCTGCGATCACCTACGGCATGAGCGGCGGCTCCTGGCGTGCCCGTGACGTGAAGCCCAATGAACACGGCGGGATGGACTTCAACATTGTCTATCTTGGTTTTGAGGTCGGGCGAGTTTCGCTGCGCGTGCCGGGCATCCACAACGTGCAGAACGCCCTGGTCGCTGTGGCCGCCATCACCGAGGTGACGGAAATCAAGGCCAAAGAAGTGGCAGAGGCCCTGAGTAACTTCCGGGGGGTGCAGCGGCGTTTCGAGCTTAAAGGTGAGGTGAATGGTGTGGTGGTGATCGATGATTATGCCCACCATCCGACCGCCATCCGCAGCACGCTAGACGCTGCCCGGCGCCGCTATCCGGGCAAGACGATTTGGGCGGTGTGGCAGCCGCATACCTACAGTCGTACAGCCAAATTGCTGGACGATTTTGTCGACAGCTTCTCAGCAGCGGATCATGTGATCGTGACCGACATTTTCCGCTCTCGCGATAAAGACACCTTCGAGCTCAACGGCGCCCAGGTGGTCGACAAAATGGCCCATCATCCGGACGCCAAGCACATCAGCGGCCTCACTGAGGCGACAGCCTATCTGTCTGAAACGGTCAAATCGGGTGCGGTGGTCATTGTGATGTCTGCCGGAGACGCGACCCGTATCAGCTCAGATTTGGTGTTCTCGCTGCAAGAACGCACGGTAGCATCATAGGATCAAGATTCGACTGACCTCATGACAAGCGCACGGCGCATTCGCGTTCGCGCCTACTTCTTACCTCCCAAACCTGTACATGTACCGCCACCCGAAATCCCTGCCAGCGCCGCGCTGATTGGCATCAGCTTCTTCTTGACGCTGGTGGCGCCCTTTACCTCGTCGATCTTTCCCGTCTTGTTGTTTGGCAGCGCCATTTTGATGTTCTTCGTTGCGATCTGGCTGGAACGGCACGATGGCCCCGCGCAGCGCGAACGGACCTATTGGAATGCCCTCTTGAACCTCAACATCACACCGATGCAGGCCGAAGAGCGGGCGAGTGACTTCGAAGTTGATGCGCAGTTGGCCGACGACATTGCCGACGCAATTCGACGAGCGCGGCTGCGATTGGATCAAGGTCCATCCGCTGCACTGGGCGAGCCGCTGCCCCTGGTGGGCCCACTCTTTTGGACTGGGGGGGAGATCCCAGACAGTGACTTGTTTGTGCAGCGCGGCGCGGATGGTCATCTGCGCTTCAGCGCGGCCTTCTTGCTGATCGTCTTTCCGTTTGCCGAGCAAGTCGGCATTTACACGTGCAGCCTGAACCTGCTGCGCGGCGAACGCCTGCGCGAACGTGTGATGGTCTATCATCGGGATGAGTTGCTCCCTGCGGAAGTGATCGACCGTGAGGTGACTCTTGCTCTGCCGGACAGCCGTCGGCTGCGTGCGGCGCGCATCTTTCGGCTGACCGATGTGTATGGGACGATCACAGATGTCCTCATTGACAGCCCGGAGCTTAGTTATCTTTTTGGTGGTACCATAGACTTTAAGATAACTCAAGCCATCATTAACCAGATACAGACGCTGCTGCACCAAGGAGGGAGTCATGACGACCAGGACCATTAACGGGCGCTACATCCTTCATGACTTGTTAGGTGAGGGGGGGATGGGCAGCGTGTACACCGCCACCGACCGCTTGAACGGCCAAATCGTAGCGTTGAAGCGGGTGCGGCTGCCTGATTACCACGACTCACGGATCGACAGCCAACCCGCTGATTTAGCCTTTCGACGGGCCCTGACCCGAGAGTTTCAGGTGTTGGCATCGCTGCGGCACCCTCACATTATCCGCGTGCTAGACTATGGCGTGGATGGCGACGGCGTCCCCTTTTTCACGATGGACCACCTAAACCAGGCCCAAACGATTATTGAAGCGGGGCACAGTCAGCCGCCAGATCGGCAGATTAATCTGTTGGCGCAGGCTTTGCGAGCGCTGGCCTATCTGCACCGTCGTGCGGTGCTTCATCGTGACCTGAAGCCGGGCAACATTCTGGTAACCGAAGGCACCCTCAAAGTGGTGGACTTTGGTGTAGCAGCGGCGGTGACTGCCACCAATCCAAACACGCGGGTGGGGACACTCCATTACATGGCCCCTGAGGTCGTCAAGGATGGCAGCACCACCGAGCTGTCGGATTTGTACAGCCTGGGCGTGATCGCCTATGAGATGTTAGCCAACCAACTGCCTTTTGAGATGAGTTCCGCCGCCCACCTGTTGACGGCGATTCTCTCCCATGAACCTGACCTCGATGCCCTGGATGTCAGCCCGGCGCTGCGCGCGGTGATCGGGCGACTCCTGCTGAAGAACCCAACTGACCGTTATCCCAATGCTGAAGCCGTCCTGCAAGCCCTTCAGGAGGCATCTGATCTGCCTCTTCAAGGAGAAGACCCGGCCATCCGTGAGAGCTTCCTCCAGGCGGCCTCCTTCGTCGGGCGCGATCAGGAGTTCAACCTGCTGCGCTCGCAGCTCAACCGGGCGATGAGTGGGCAGGGTAACACCTGGCTTATTGGTGGCGAAAGCGGGGTGGGTAAATCGCGCCTGGTGGATGAACTGCGTGTGGAAGCCTTGGTGAAGAATTTCCTGGTGCTGGGTGGTCAGGGCGTCGCGGAAGGTGGTGTGTTGTTCCAGTTCTGGGTCGATGTGGCCCGCTCGCTGCTGCTGCACGTGCCGGTTGAGCAGCAACATGTAGAAGCATTGGCCATGATCGTGCCAAACATCGCGGATATTCTAGGCCGTCCGCTTGGTGATCTGAGCCGGATCAGTGGGCAGGGCTGGCGCGAACGCATCGTTCAGACCATCGTTGATCTTGTGGAACGCTACGAGCACCCGTTGCTGATCATCCTGGAGGATTTGCAATGGGCGGGTGAAAGCCTCGACCCGTTGATCCGCTTGAGCGAGCGGGACGACGACCGCAAGCTGATGATCCTGGGCACTTTCCGCGATGATGAGATGCCAGACCTGCCCAAGCGCGTGCCACAGGCTGAGCTGATGTCACTCGGCCGCCTGTCTGAAGATGGTATCGCCGAACTCAGTGCCTCAATGCTTGGCGAGCGCGGTCGCCAACCGGAGATTGTCGCCTTGTTGCAGCGCGAGACGGAGGGCAACGCTTACTTTTTGGTGGAGGTGGTGCGGGCGCTGGCAGAATCGGCGGGTAGTCTGGACCGCATCATCGAGGCTGACCTGCCTGAAGCCGTCTTTGCCGAGGGGGTGCGGTCGGTGCTGCGCAGTCGGATTCGGCGGGTGCCGGACTGGGGCATGGAAGTCCTGAAGCTGGCGGCGGTAGCCGGTCGGCAGCTCAACCTGAGCTTGCTAGAAGCGGCTCTCCCTGACAGCCTGCCCAAAGAATTCTCGATAGATGATTGGCTCAACCTCTGCTCCAATGTGGCCGTGTTGGAGGTGCAGGAGGAATCGTGGCGTTTTGCCCATGACAAATTGCGCGAGGCTCTGGTCGCTGATCTCGATGAAGGTGAACGGCAGCGTCTCAATCGGTTGGTCGCTGAGACCCTGGAGGTGCTCCATCCCGATGACCGCAGCCAATACGTCACGCTGCACAGTCATTGGGCTGCTGCTGGTGACCTGGACAAAGAACGCGAGTATGCCATGCAGGCAGCCGAGAATCTGGAGTACATCGGGGTGCTGACTGAGGCGCAGGCACTGGCGGAACGTGCCCTGGAGATCACCCCAGCAAGTATGCCTGCTCAACGCGCGATGGCCCTCTACACCTTGTCGAATCTGTTGGAGCTGCGCAACCAATCTGAACGTGGGCGCGAGGCCTCAGCAGAAGGGCTGAAGTTGGCGCGCGACTCCGGCGATATTCCGATCTTGATCAAATGTCTTGGGATGCACAGCCGCATGACCTATCTGTTTGGTGAGTATGATCGGGCCGAGGCGCTCGCGCGCGAAGGCCTGACGTTGATCGAGACTCACCCGGATGCCAATGTGGAGGCGTCTTTGTGGGGGGCGCTGGGTGCCATTTACGCCGGGCGCAGAGACTATGACAAAGCGATTGAGTATGACAGCAAAGCGCTCGAGCTGGTCAAAGATACAGCGGACGCCTACCGAATGACCGTGATGCACCTCAACATCGGTTACGATCATTCGGAGGCGGGCAACATCGGCGAGGGCATCAAGTGGTTTGAGAGAGCCCACAAAATGGCCAACGAGCATCATCTGCTCAATTTGCAGGTCTTTATGCTCTACAATCTAGGGTCGAACTACCGTGAAGTGGAGCGCTACGACGAAGCTCACAGCTACATGTTGCAAGCGATCCGCTTGGCCAAACAGATCGACATGGACAATCTGTATTACACGGCGATGGTGGTGGTGAGCGGTTGGCTGGCCCTCAGCGGGATGGCGCAGAAGTCGGCCCAAATCCTCGGTTTTGCGCGCGATCAACTCGACGTCAACGTGGAATCGCAAGATGCTTTCACCGAATCGCTGAGCTGGCTGCAGGGCAAGCTCCCTGCTGAGGAGTTGACTCAGCAGATGGAAGAAGGCAGTAAGCTGAGCGAAGAGCAAGCCTTTATCTTGGCCACTCAGGCGCTCATGGTTGATTTGCCTGAGGCAGCGAAAAAGAAAGCGCAGAACGATGAATGATGAAGCATGGGAGTCTCCGGGCGAACCTGAGTTTCATCCGGAATGGGAAGAGATCGATGACAACCAACCACTCGATGAAATCCCGTTGTGGATCTATGGCATGTGGGGGCTGATGTTTCTGGGCTGCTGCGGTGGCGGCGGTTTGGCCGCTGGCAGCCTGGCCTTTTTGGGCGGCCTGGGCATCCTGGAGATCGGCGTGCCGCTGGGTTGTGGTGGCGTACTCTTTGCCATCGGGGCGACCGCGCTGGCGATCTATCAGGTCAATCAGACGCGCAAGGCGCGCGAGGCGCGCGAGGATCGTGCGCCCGGTGTGTGATGCTGGGCTGGGCCTTCCTTCTCTTCCTCCTCAACCTGGCGATGCTGCTCAGCATCGTCGATCTGTGGCGGCTGTGGCGTGACCCGGCACAGGTGCAGCATGATCGCTTGGCAGAGTTTGATTGGCGCGAACGCCTCAGCCCGCAGCGCGTGACCGACCGGGAACGGCGCCGCCGGGCGTTCGTTGCTTCCACCGCATACATTCCTTACCGGCGTGGGCGGGCGGTGATCAGCCTCGCTTTGATCCTGCTGTTGATGGTGTTGGTGATCCTGTTTCGGGTCGTGCTCGTCTGAGCATTTTGTGGCGATCTGGTCACAACTCAGTTCCAATCGGGAAAATTATGCTAGACTCATGGCGACAATTGTGTCGCCATAATATGGATGGCAAAGGAAAAGCCTTGTGGACGAGCGCGACGCTGAGCAGCAGAATTCATATATCGATCCTGATTCATTCGAAGCAGTAGACCGCGAAGCAGAAGATGCTGACCGCAAACCCATCCCGACCTGGCTATTGGGGATACTGATTACCGCTGGCTTTGTGTTCATTGTGCTGCCTTTGCTGGCCTTTGGCAGTGGTGCGGCCAGCGTACAGCAAGGGGCGGTTGTTCTACAAATCGGAGAAAACGACCAGAACGCGATCCAGTTAAGCTTGTTGGGTGGGGGGCGCTTGATCTCCCGTGCGGGCGACAATCCGACGAATGTCGCAGACGTTGTGGACGATTCGACGACCACGAACGACGAGCAACCTGACGGCTCAGGAGAGGCTAACGATGGGACGTCTGGCGGCGGTGAAGACGATGACGACGGCCTGGATGATGAACGAGACGACGAAGAGATCGATGAGGAAGATAACTCGTCTGATGACGAAGGCGAGGATGGCGAGAACGAGGAAGACGACGGCGACGAGGGTGAAGACGACAGCGAGACTCTGAGCGAGGCACCAGAGCTTGAAGAGCCCAGCTCGAAAGAGATCATTGACGAGACTTGTGAAGAGGACCCCAGCCATCCTTTATGCGAGGATGAGGACACAGGCGAACGCTGTGAGACCGACGAAGCCTGCGAAGAAGAACTCAACCTATGGTGTGAAGAAAACCCGGAGGATTGCGCGGACCTCTTTTACGACGAAACGGTAGAAGACCTCGCGGACTTCTTGGCCTTTTGCGCAGAGTATCCCGATGACCCGGCCTGCGAGGATGAAGAAGTCGATCTCGTCTGCGAAGAAGAACCAGAGCTATGTGAAGATGCCTTCGAGAAAGTCTGTGAAGAGGAACCAGAGCTGTGTGAAGACTTGATCGACTTCGAGGGTGAAGACGATTTTGAGGGC
Organism: Chloroflexota bacterium; assembly: GCA_010092775.1. Taxonomy (GTDB): domain Bacteria; phylum Chloroflexota; class Anaerolineae; order Aggregatilineales; family UBA3940; genus TC-71. Next base: position 60 of record JAADYZ010000442.1, on the reverse strand, counting down.
GGCGGCGACGACGACTACGATGTTGAAGACGAATTATACAGCGACGACGACATCTAGAAT
>JAADYZ010000441.1 GCA_010092775.1 Chloroflexota bacterium | reverse complement strand
GTTCGCCACCCGCTGTATGCCGGTGGTGTCGTGATGATACTGTTCCTGCCGATCGCTCTGGGGTCCTTGTGGGGCTTGATTCCTGCGGTACTGGCCGCCCTCACCCTGGTTGCTCGCATTGAGTTTGAGGAGGCCATGCTCATCGAGGGTATGGCTGGCTACGAGGACTACCGTCAACGGGTGAAGTACAAGCTCGTTCCGGGCATTTACTAGATCGCATCATGGGTCTGCCTTCTGACCCACCCGACCTGTGCGAGGCTGTTGTTGAACGGGCCGCTGCAACGCTGAAAATCTATCAAGATCGCTTGCGTGCCCCAGTAGAATCAAACGAGCCAGCGCGCCCCGCTTAGGCGACGTGCTGGCTCAGTTTTACAGTCGATTCTTTGGGGCTAGAAGTCGGCTTCTTCTAGCGCTTCGCCATCATCGGCGGCAGGGATGAAATCCTCATCAATATCGATCTCATCCAGCGAGGGCACATCTTGCGCCCGCTCGGCCATCCATTCCAATTGCTCTTCAGAAGAGACGCGATCCAGGCTCAGGCTGATGCGCTGGCGTTCTTTGTCCACACCAATCACGCGGACCAACAGCTCGTCGCCTTCGACCGCCACTTCCGACGGATGGTTGGGCCGATAGGATGACATCTGGCTGATGTGCAACAAACCGACCACGCCGTTGGAAAGCTCCAGGAAGATGCCGAAGTCGGCCACACTGCTCACCTTGCCGGTTGTGAGAGCGTTGACCGGAAAGCTTTCTTCCACTGAGTCCCAGGGGTTGGGCAGGACGGCACGGCGGCTCAAGCCGATGCGCTCGCGCTCGACATCCACGCTTTCGATCTGCACCTTGACGTGATCGCCGACATTGACCACTTCGCGGGGATGGTTTACATGTTGCCAATCCAGCTCGGAGATGTGGATCAAGCCGTCGATGCCGTCAATGTCAACGAAGGCCCCATAAGGTTTCAGATTGACAACCACCCCCTCAACCTCCTGGCCGACTTCCAACTCATGCAGGCGCTTGGTGCGCATTTCTGCATGGGCGGCCCGCTCAGAGAGGACCAGTCGGTTGCGCCGCTGATTCACTTCGATCACCTTGAGCGATAGTTCATGGCCGATCAGGTCGTCCATTGCGGTCTTGCGATTGCGGTCTGACGCCCCACGTGGGATGCTGACCAACTGCGACTGCGGTACAAATCCGCGCAAATTGCCAAAGGCGACCAGGACGCCGCCCTTGTTGCTGTCGATGACGGCGCAAGCCAGCATATCGGCGGATTCCATCAGTTCTTCAGCACGCTCCCAGTCCTTCATGGCCAGCGCTTTACTGATCGAAACGACGAGTTCACCGTCGGAGTTTTGCGGATCGATTACATAGACTTTGATGTCGGCGCCGTTCTCCAGCGCTGAGCGTTCAGCCGGCTCCAGGCGTTCTAAGTCGCGTCGCGGAACAATGGCGTCGCGCTTTAGGCCAACGTCAAGCAAGATATTCTCCGGCGTGATCTCCAGGATGGTGCCGGTCAGGATGTCGCCGCGACTCGGGGCCGCGTAATCGTAGGCGTCAAGTAGCTGCGAGAAGTCGAAATTCTCATCCTCTTCAGACGATTCGGGTGAGACAGAAGTGTTTGGGTCGAACATGCTAAGCTCAAAGGATCCTTTCGTATGGTAGTTTGCAGGGCAAGCCAATCGGCTTAGGCCATGCGCCATAAGTATAAGGGGTGATTGTGTCTTGACGCAAACAACCAGTTCCTTGATGACAGTCTCACAGTCTCACTCCCATCCCCGCTGTGTGGCAGGGCTCCCAGTTGAGCTTACTCATCTGACTATGCGCAAATGTGCATGTTTTTTGTGAAATTATGCTTCGGGTGCTTGACATTGAATCAAACCTGAATAATATAGAAGATGTGGCATTTGAAAAACTTCGAGTGATCTGGCTTCAAGTCGAAAAGCAACATATTTGTACTCTCCTCGCTCGCAGCGGTCAGACACGTGTCCTTGAAGGCCACCACAAATTCTGCTACAATAGGAAGGCTAATCAACTGCCTCCCTATGACGCGTTGACTTGCGAGCTTCAGGACTAGTTTGGTAGGTGGGGTGGAACCTATGACGACTCAAACCTACGACGAATCGCGTAGTGATCTTATTCAAGAGCTCATCGCACGGGCCGACCTGCGGGGCGGTTTTGTGGTTTATGACGATGTGGTCGAACTGGTCTCGGAAGAGATCGACGAAGCCCTCTTGGACTCTCTGATCGAGGACTTGGAGGAGCATAACATCGAAATTCGCCATACTGATGAGGATGAAACGCTGCACAAGATGCAGTCGTCCGACAGTGACGATGATATGGAATCCGATGAGCCGCTTGCGGATATCAGCGCAGTTTCTGCGGATGACCCAGTCGGCTTGTACTTTCGTCAGATGGCCCAGGAGCCACTCCTGACCGCTGCCGAAGAGATCGAGTTGGCCAAGTACATTGAGGGCGGGCGTCTTGCCCGTAAGAAGATCGAAGACTCTGGCGACCTCAGTGCCGACGATCGTGCCCTGCTAATGGCACAGATTGAGGACGCACAGGCCGCCCGCGAGCATTTGGGCCGCGCCAATACCCGTTTGGTGGTCAGCATCGCCAAGCGCTACATGGGCCAAGGCTTGCCCTTCCCAGACTTGATCCAGGAAGGCAACGTCGGTTTGATGCGCGCGGTGGACAAGTACGACTACACACGTGGCAATCGTTTCAGCACCTCCGCC
>JAADYZ010000066.1 GCA_010092775.1 Chloroflexota bacterium | reverse complement strand
GGGCGGCGTTGGCGCGGTTGAGCTGGTTGGCTGGGGACGTTACTCCCTCCGCGCTCCAGCGGATGTACTTTTCGCTGCTCAGAGTTTTGCTGAGATTGCAGCCGCTGCCGCAAGGCTTGTGCAGTGCGCGTGCCTTGCGCCTGAGTCATCACCGCTTGGGCATCCTGGCCATCAAAAAGGGCCTTCTTGTAGTTCACGACTACCTCGCGATTGCCCCAACGATCGGTTTCGATGTGGGCCTTCAGGTTGTCGGGCACACCTGCATAGCGGAGGATCACATTGGGAACAGTACAGTGTGAACAATCGTTAGGTTGCCAGGGTTCAGATTCATCGGCTTGCTCGACCAAGCGACAGCCTTGCTCGAAGTGGCCGCCCAGGATGTCGATGTCTTCGTGATAGAAGCGGCAGTCGTGTCCAGCCGGAGTTTTCATTGTACCTGTTGATCTTTATCTCTGTTCGTGCAATGATCTTGCACAGGGATTATAGCACCCAGCGAAAGGAGAACCGGTGCATTCGTATGATTATCGCTGCAAAAGTTGCAAGACGACATTCACCCGACACGTCGAAAGCTACGCCGATCTAGATTCAACTGAGGCAGCCTGCCCGAAGTGCGGTTCCAAGGAGTTAAGCCAGCTCATTGGCAAGGTGGCTGTGATCCAAGGCGAAGAAGCACACGTCCAGCGGATCGCGGGCCTTGATGGCCTTGAAGCCGGTGATCCGACGTCAGTGGGCCGCCTGATGCGTGAGATGTCGCATGAGTTTGGGGGCGACCTGGGCGCAGATTTTCAAGAGGCAACGGAACGGTTTGAGGCCGGGCAAGCACCGGATCAGATTGATGCGGCCTTGGATCTGCCCTTCCCGAAGCTCTCGGACTCAGACAGCCCTTAAGAGCGGGCGATGTGCAGCCGCTCGACCACGGCGTTTAGGACGTCGCGCTCGACAGCTTCAACGGATTGATTCGCGTCAATCACGACCCATCGCTGTGGCTCCTCTGCGATGAGCTTCCGGTAGCCGTCATAAACGCGCTGGTGAAACGCCAGTTCTTCGGCATCCATACGATTCCATTCGGCCTGCTGATCCGATTTGCGACGGTCGAGCGCCAATGCAGGTGGCAAATCAAAGTAAAGGGTGAGGTCTGGGGCCAATCCCCCGGTCGCCAGCTTGGTGACCATCCCTAGGGCGGTTTGATCTAGCCCGCGCCCGTAGCCCTGATAGGCGGTGGTGCTGTCGTAGAAGCGGTCGGCTAGCACGACTTTGCCCTGAGCCAGCGCAGGTCGGACGACCTCATTGACCATTTGCGCCCTGGATGCGGAGTAGAGCAGCAGTTCGGTCACCGGGTGCATGTGCTCATTGTCAAGGCGGTGGAGCACGTCACGAATCTGATCACCAATGGCCGTCCCACCAGGGTCGCGCGTGGTGACGACCTCATAGCCACGTGCCCTGAGCTGAGCCCCAAGCCGCGGAATCTGGGTGGACTTACCGCCACCGTCTGTGCCTTCAAAAGTGATGAACATAGGCCCCCCAACACAAAGGGCACGCAGCGGTGCCCTTGGGATGTTCGGATCAATTGGAGCCGCTCGACTAGGGGCGGAAGATGCGCACGTGTCGATTCGGCTCTTTGCCGTAGCTGTGAGAGATCAGATTAGCCTGGCGGATGACTTCATGCTGACGGCGGCGGATGGAAGCTGCCTGCGGACTGAGGTCTACCGGGCTGACCCCACCCAACACCGATTTGATGCCTTCCTCTGCTTCACGGATGGCACGCATGACTTCATCGTCCTCATCCATCTCGACCTCCAACTCGAACAGGTCGATGACAGCATTTTCGATCTGCGTGATCGTGTTGGAGCGCAAGACGAAGATTTGAATGCCACGCTGCTCGGCGTCAGCAATGAGGCGCGGGCGGCGGCGGTAGAAATTCTTAAGCGTCATCAGCAGATCAGCATCATCCAGTGAGTCGGTGATATTGAGGGGCACCTTAAAGCGCCGCGCAGCTTCGATTAGCCGGTTGCGGGCAATGCCGTAGGGATAGACCACCAGGGTGGTGGTGCGCCCAGTTGACTTGATCTGGATGTCGGGCTGAGGCGCTTCTGTGATCTGAGCGAGCTGCTGACGAATCGGAGCGGGCTCTGATGCCTGCACCTGTGCTTTTTCGTTATTGCGACGATTACGCTTTTTACTCTTGCCGCCGTTTGGAGACTCCGTTTCGACCGCCTGTGGCGCGGGGGCCGCTTCGATCAGAATTTCCCCAGTCGCGGCACGGCGACGAATTTCGCCCAGCGGGGGGCGACCGCGCAGCAGCGTATCCACTGATTGGGTCACATCATGATGGACCGTGAGTTGATCGCGCGTTTGGATTTCAATCACCACATCGAAGGTGGGCGGAGCGCGACGCTCCAACACCGTCTTCTGCGTGCCACGACGGCGCGCCTCCTCGTCAGAGAGGGTCACGCTCTCGATCCCGCCTACTAGGTCCGAAAGGGTGGGATTGAGCAAGAGGTTGTCCAACGTGATGCCGTGAGCGGTACCGATGAGTTGAACGCCGCGCTCGTTAATCGTGCGGGCGGCGAGGGCCTCGAGTTCGCGGCCAATCTCATCAATGATGATCACTTCAGGGTTGTGATTCTCGACAGCCTCAATCATGACTTCATGCTGAAGGCTGGGCATCGGCACCTGAATGCGGCGCGCCTTGCCAACCGCAGGATGCGGAATATCGCCGTCTCCGCCGATCTCGTTCGATGTATCGACAATCACCACTCGCTTGGCCTCGGCTAGCACACGGGCTGCTTCGCGCAGCATAGTCGTCTTGCCGACGCCTGGGCGACCCAAGAAGAGCAGGCTGCGCCCCGACTCAATGATGTCTTGAATGATCTCGATGGTACCAAAAACAGCCCGACCGACGCGGCAGGTCAATCCGACCACTTCTCCGCGCCGATTGCGCAGCGCAGAGATACGATGCAAGCTGCGCTCGATACCTGCCCGATTATCCGCGTCGAAGTCACCGACTTGCAAGACAACCAACTCGATGTCCTGCGGGGCTACTTCGCGGTCCACCAACACGTACTCACCATCGGTGTAGCGGGCGGTAGGGACACGGCCCAGGTCGAGGATGATTTCCAGTAAGTTATCGTTCCGGTCAAGATCTTTGATCGCCTGAGCAATATCAGACGGAATGAGCATCAAGAGAGATGAAAGATCGTCTGTTACTCGAGTTTCCATGTGCTCCGTTGTCTTCAGTTGACGTTCCAGTAGGCGGTCGTTTCGTCTCTCTCTAAAGTCGAGATTGTTAACTTGGTTAACAGGGAGACGTTTTCAGCTAAGCCTACCGATGAGAACGCGTATTTCCCGATGCGGGCGGCTAAATGACGGACCATAACGGCTTGTTCAGTCAGGTACTCAAAGCCCAAGTCAGCCAGGGTCGGGCTAACCCAGTCCATGTAGGATCGAACCCGACAACAGATGGGGCGCGAGTCGGCACGCAGTAGCTCCAAAGCGTGGCGGATCATGTTGGGTGCAGCGCGATAAGTGCGCGGATGCAGATACACATCAAACAAGGTGCGATGCGGGCCGCGATAGACGGCCAAGACGCCTTCCACCTGCATGTCTCCGCGCAGAACGTAGACCGTATCTGCACTGGTTGGGGGTGGTTCCACCTGCTGCATCAAACGGGGCACCAGCATGCTGTACAAAGCCAGCGCCGACCCCTCGTCTATGGTGGTCATGGGCTGCAAGACCGGGTCCAGCTCATCGTCAAGATCAAGCGGGCCAGCGGGGCGCTCCCAAATGAACTGGCGCGAATAGACACCGAAGTTGCTTTCGCGCAGCACTTCAAGCTCTGGTGCGCTCTCATCGATCTCTGCGATCATATTGATCACACCGCGCCGACCAGCCATCCGCGTGAGCCCATCCAGCAGTTTGAGCCACAGATTCTCATGCGGTAAAGCATTGAGCGATGGAGCTAGATAGGCTAAGCGAGACTGCTGGCTTTCTGGGAGAAAGTGCACAACACCCATCGCCTCTTGCTCGCGCTCACGAAGCACGTAGATTTGAGTGCGTCCGGTGCCGGTTAAGAGGGCGTGATGCAGATTGTCATCACCAACGGTCAAGCCCAACTGGGTATCCAGACTGGTTCCCGTCCCGGCCATACGGTAGGCAAAAGGCAAGTCATGCCAGCGAAATGCTCGCACGCCGCTCTCTGGGTCAGAACTGTCGAAGGGTACCATAAGCTCCTGTTACAATAAATACAATGTTGCATTGCTACCACAAATTCAAGTCATATACGATTGTAACACGGTGACAGAGTCACGCAAAAGCAAGAATGCGGCGTTGGTTTGTGAGGACGTTGCGCCTACCGCTATAATCTCGCCGCTAAAGCTCATGTCGCGATAGAGAGCGGCGAACCACAAGCGAGTAAATTCTTATGGCTGAACAATCCACGGAGCGCAGCTTACCCATCGTACCTATCCTTGCCGGTGTTATCGGCGTGGTGATAGTTTGTGGTGTGTTGGTTGGTGCTGGCGTGTTCTTCTTTTTGAGTCCGCAGGCTTCAGAAACAAGCGCAGTAGAGGTGACGGCAGAGGCCAGTCCTACGATTGCGCGGACGGTGGTCATTGCTACCGCAACCATGGAGGCTCCCCAGCAGCCTGCCACAGCGGTGGAAGAGCCAACGACCGAGTCTGCCCCGGCTGATGAGGGCTCTTCAGGTGAAGGCTCGCCGGAGGAAGTTCCTCCAGAAGAGCCGACGCCTGCCCCAACGACCGCCCCCACTTCGGCGCCTGCAACGACTGCGCCACAGCCAACGGCTGCTCCGCAACCAACGGCTGTTCCACAACCGACGGCCACACCGACGGTCGAAGAAGCTGCTGGCAACGAGTTCGTTACCAACGTGACTTTCTCCACACCCAAAACGACTTTTGCGGTTAATGAGCGGGTGGTGTTCAATTTTAGCGTGACAAACGCCAGCCAGACTGACCCCACCACGATCGGCATCGCTGGGGTGAATTTGCTGCGCGATGGGGAGCCGACCGGCTTCTTCCAGACGAGCTGGCGGAATTGGAGCCTGGACCCGGGACAGACAGTGAATTGGGAAGACGGCATCCCTGGTATTGGTGATCCCGGAGAGTATCAACTGGATTTCAGTCTGTGCTTCCCTGATGTCACGACCTGTGAAGAGGGGGCAGGTGATTGGCGCGTTCTCGGGCCACGTATTACCATTACCGTCCAATAGGCTTGCAATTAAGTCCGCTTGGCGGGCTTGACAGGATGAGCGTCACCTTATGACGAAACTCTTTTTCCGCCTGATCACCTTTCTGATCGGCGCTGTGTTGTTTCTGTGTGCGGCTTTGGCGCTGCTTATCTATAGCACTGGTTTGGCCAATCGCGCGATCCCCAGCTTGCCAGAGCCACCCGAAATCAACACCGAAGCTCTGCCGCTGCCTAGCAGCGAACGGCTAGACGAGTTTGGCGAGCTAACAGGGGTGAACATTCCCGATCTAGTGATCCCTGATGTGGTGAAAGAAGAGGGAGGTGTCCCCCTCTCCGAGGTTGTAGAGCGCCGTCCACTGGTCGATAAGGTCCCGGCTCCTCAGCAGCTTTCAGGCGAGGCCCCCGTCATTGGCACCAACCTTTTTCTCGCCATTTTGATGGCCTTGATCTTTGGGGTCTGTACCACGCTGCTCGATAACATGTGGCGAGAGGAACAACATCGCATTCAGGCCTGGCTAGATTGGCTGGGTGTTACCAAGCCTGTCGCCTGGCTGGGCAAGGTCATCGGCTGGAGTGCTACAGCCGGCATTCGCAAGGGGTGTTTCACCCTGCCCATTGTTGTGGCGATGATCGCACTATATGGCATTATCTTTGCTCTACTAGAACAGGGGACATCGATCCTATCTCCGGACGGCGCGGTTTTGGCGGTTGCCTTAGCCTTTGCTGTTGGGCTGATCAGTTTCTCAGGCGACATCGCCCGTCGCATTCTGGCACGCTCCTGGGAATTGCCATCTAGCTTTCACCTCTACCCGATTAGCTTGCTTGCAGCGATCGGATCGGTTGGGCTGTCGGTCCTTCTGCAATTGACGCCTGGCATCATTTTCGGTGCGCCAGCCGGTGTCGATTTCGACAACATGCCCGAAAACAAGCGCAAGCGGCGCGAAGCCGCCCTCGGCATTCTAGAGATTGTCCTGGTTAGTTTCTTTGGGGCGGTGGCTTGGTTCTTGAGCGGGCAAGTGCTCGATGCCCTGCTGCTGCAAATATCGCCGGAGTTTGTGGACAACATCGCTCTAGTGTTGACGCTGATCCAGAATGTGAGTTTGATTGTCTTTCTGATCGCGTTGGAGACGGCCTTCTTCAGCTTGCTCCCTCTGGCTTATGGCAGCGGCCAGTCCATTATGAAGTGGAACTGGTTCATCTGGCTGGTTCTATTTGTCCCGGTGGCCTTCCTGTTCAATCATGCTTTGCTCAACCCGCAGAGTGAATTTCTATCCTCTTTTTTCACCTCCAACGTCAGATTCATGTGGGTGGTGTTATTGAGCCTGATCAGCTTCACCGGGTTATTGTGGTTCTACTTCAACATCATGGACGATGTATTGAAAGAGTGGTTCGGTATCGTGACGCCGTCAGCGCAGGCTGAGGCACAGATCAACGCGCCTACGGTGCCGCTGCAACCGTACCAGCCTTATCCAGTGCGCTATGATCAGTATGGTGGCTTTTACGACCAGTATGGCAACTACCATCCGCCACCGCCGCCACCGCAGGGTTAGCGTGCGCATAGCGGAATCTTAACAGATTCCTCTTTCGGACTCGCTTATTAAGCGATTTTGCATACAATAGAAGCACTAGCCCGTCGCCCTGCGCCGACTATAAAGGACACCTGATGTCAGAACGGTTATCCAGTAACGAGTTGAAGCGAGAATTGGCGAACGCCCGGCAAACCCTGCAACTACTCAAGAGCCAGGCGAAAGCCAACATGATCGACCCGGCCTATTTGCAGGCCCGTCTGGAAGAGCTGACCCAGCTCGTCAGTTCGATGATGCAGGATCAGGAGAGCAGTGCGCAGCAAGAGCGGCTGGCTGCGCTCTTTGAAGTCAGCCAGGTGTTGGGCTCCTCATTGGACTTGGAAGAAGTGTTGAACCAGGTAATGGACGCCATCATCCAGTTGACGGGTGCCGAGCGTGGCTTCTTAATGCTCATTGACGATGAGGGCGAACTCGAGTTCAAATCGGCGCGTAACATCGCACAGGAAACACTGGGTGAGGACGACTTCTTGATCAGCCGGAGTGTCATTCGTGAGGTGGCCCGTACCGGTGAACAGGTCGTCACAACGAATGCCACCGAGGATCCACGTTTTGCAGCTCAAGCCAGCGTGGTTTCGCATAACCTGCGGTCGATCCAATGTGTCCCATTGAGGGCGCGCGGCGACATCATCGGGGTGGTCTATGTGGACAATCGCATCCGGAGCGGCGTGTTTGACGAAAGTGACCTAGACATGCTCTCCACGTTTGCCTCGCAGGCGGCCATCGCGATTGAAAATGCTCGTCTCTTTACGATGACCGACGAAGCGCTGGCCGCACGTGTGCGCGAATTGTCGATCATGCAGGAGATTGATCGAGAGTTAAACGAGACCCTTGACTTCGAGAAGGTGATGGGCCAGACGCTCCAATGGGCCGTGCGAATTACCAAGGCGGAAAGTGGAGCGATTGGCCTGGTGAATTTAGAGGAAGAACCTACATCACGCGTGATCGCCAAGCATGGAACCCTACCGCCCGATGCGATTGAGAAAGTCAATGCGGATAGTGTTTTTGAGCAAGGCGGCACATTGATCGTACCGATCCGCCGGGAAGGTCGCAGTATCGGTTTCATTGCACTGCATCGGCCCGACAAGAAATCGTTCGCTGAAGCTGATCGGGAGTTCGCCGTTCGCTTGGCTGACCATGCTGCGGTGTCGATTGAAAACGCCAGACTATACGAGGCTGTTCATCGCGCTAACATGGCCAAGACTGAGTTCGTCTCGGTGATGGCGCATGAGATTCGCCTGCCGATGACCTCGATAAAAGGCTACGCCGAGATGATTGAATTGTTCGGCGGCTTGAACGAGAAGCAGATTGGCTTCATCAAGATTATTAAAGACAACGTTGAGCGGATGAGTGTGTTGGTTAGCGACTTGAGCGACATCTCTCGCCTGGAAACGGGGCGCATGGCAATGGAGATTGAGGAGGATGTCGACCTAAACGACATCGTGGAGAAGGCCATGCCGCCCTTGCAAACCGAGATCGACAAGCGGAAGCACAAGCTGGTGGTCGAGATTCCCAAGACGATGCCCAAGTTGAAGGCTGATCCGCGTCGCTTGCAACAGGTGTTGATCAACCTGATCAGTAATGCCTACAAATACACACCCGATGGTGGGACGATCACTGTGAAAGCGGAAACCCAGACTCATGATGGCCAGAAGATGGTCCGTGTGGCTATTCAGGATACCGGTATCGGGATGAGCAAGGAGCAAGTCGATCGGCTGTTCACCAAGTTCTGGCGCGCAGAAGATGAATATGTCCGTGAGCAGCCAGGGACTGGGTTGGGCCTGACCATCGCCAAGAATCTGGTAGAACTACAGGGTGGCGAGATGGGTGTCGAGAGCGAAAAAGGGAAGGGCACGACCTTTTTCTTCACCGTGCCGACTAATTAAGGCAATAGCAACATGGCGAAGGGAAAGAAAGACAAGGCAGACAAACCGAAGCACCGGCTGTTGATCTATCAACGGATTGGGCAGCGATTGAGAACGGTGCCTTTCTTCCTTATTATCAGCAGCCTATTCTTGTATGGTCTGGGCTGGCTGGGTAATCAAGGTGTTTTGGAGAGCAGCAACACCGTCCTGCTGAACCGGCTGTGGGAGGCGCGTGGTTTTGTTTTGCTGCTGACTGGTGCATCTGTGCTGCTGTACCTCTTCAGCATTTTGATCGCGCGGATCAGTTTTGTGCAGGCACGGCAGAAAGCCCTGCGCGTGCGGGCGGGCTTGGTCAGCATGGATTTCTCTTATGCGCGCGTGACCAGCACTCGGATTACCAACGTGGGAGCCGAACATCCCTGGGACTTTCAGAAAGCTCGCGATCGTGCTGTTCTGCGCCCCTATTCTGCTATGACTGCGCTGGTGATCGATATGCGTTCCTGGCCGATCAAAGAGAAGCAGCTTAAGCGTTTGTGGCACAAATACATGTTTGGCAACCGTGAGCGCTCGCTGTTGTTTATCGTGGCGGATGCACCCAAACTGAATTTCGAGATCAACGAGCAAAAAGCGCAGCGTGCCCTGCGCCGCACCGGGCGCAATCAAGGTTACATGGACCCTATCGAACGCGCTCAACGACTGGCCCAGGAAAGCCGCGACCGCGGATATTGAGTTCGTAGGCTTCTCCTATTGTGACGACATAATCAAGATGGTATTATTCTCCTAATCGGCGTTGATGGAGATGAGTAAACGGCCCCGCCCCTTCTAGCGAGCTTGAGATGGTGGAAGTCAAGCAGGGTTGCAGTCGTTGAATATCCCTCCAGAGCTTCCCTCCGAACGGTGTCGACGCACCCAGTAGATAGGGCCGGGATGGCCGCCCGTTACAGCGGCAACGAGAGTGCTGCGCGATTTGCTGCTGTAGATCGCTGCGGAACAAGGGTGGTACCGCGAAAGTGACTTCGATCGCTTTCGTCCCTTGCCAAGGGATGAAAGCGTTTTTTAGTTAGAGGATGGAGCGCAGCATGTCGACCGATTTGCTGTACCAAACAGACAGCTATCGCAAGACCTTTGGGGCGACCGTAGTGGACGTGGACAACGACCAGCAGGCTATTCTGCTCGACCAGACAGCCTTCTATCCGGGCGGTGGTGGCCAACCTCACGATACCGGAAGCCTGACCGTCAACGGCGTGATCTACCCTGTGAAGAAGGTAAAGAAGTCCGATCGGGGTGTGCTGCACGTTGTGAGCGATGTGAAAGCTCTGCCTACCATCGGTGAGACGGCGGAAGGCGAGATTGATTGGGAGCGACGCTACAGGCTGATGCGTACGCATACAGCAATGCACATCTTGTGTGGGGTGGTCTGGCGGGACTACGGTGCGCAAGTAACCGGCGGCAATATGGAGCCGCTAAAAGGTCGGATGGATTTCGAGTTTGAGACGATGCGCGCTGAGTTGGTCCATGAGATTGAGGAGCGAATCAATGCAGAGGCTGTTGCAGCGCACGATGTACAGGTGAAAATCCTGCCGCGTGAGGAAGCTTTTGCCATTCCCGATCTGATCCGAACGAAAATCAATCTACTTCCGCCACATATCAGTGAAGTGCGAACGGTCGAGATAGTCGGGTTGGATTTGCAGGCAGACGGCGGCACCCATGTGCAGAATACCAGCGAAGTGGGGCGCCTGCGGGTGACCGACTACAAAAGCAAGGGCAAGATCAACAAGCGGATCTATGTGGAAGTGGAGGCCTGAGCGATGCGCATTCTGCAAGAGATGAGCCCCGATGAAACGATCGTCAGCCAAGGGCGCTACGAATATCAGCAAGATGGTGCGCCAACTGGCCAGCTTGAGACCTGGCAAATCTCGCAACGGAGTGACGGTGCAGAGATCGTGCGGGCCGACGTGGATGCGCGTTCGATTGGCCGGGCCAGCCTGCTAACGCATTTTGTGCGCCTGCCGGATGGTCGCCCTGAAGTGCTACGGATGCGCTTTGGCACCGATACTGAGCGGGCAGCGGCGGAATATCAATTCGAGCCGGATATGGTTCAAGTGGCGCGGCAATCGACAGGTTATCCGCGACGTTATGATAAACTGGATATGGCGAGCAACTATCAGGTGGACTACCACGCCGTGATTGCTCATGATTATCCCTGGCGTGGCTATCCTGAGCACGCTCAGGGTCAGTCTTGGGCGATCCCAATTTTCAGCCCCGACTTATGGGCTGAAGGTGAAGATCAACTGATTGGGCGATCTCTCCGCTTTACCATTGGGCCGGGTGAACCGACTGACTGGGAGACGCCCGCTGGGTTCTTCGCGGGGGCTCGCCACTTCAAAATCACGATGGATGATGGGACGGAGGCAGCGGGCTGGTATGATATGGCCGGTATTCCGATCGAATGGGTTTACCCAACGAAGGGGCTTAGCTTCAAGCTAATCGGATACAAGCAGTACCAGGCGACGGCTCCGGACTAGGTGCCACAATTGAGAGGATGGAGACCATGTCGGATGTTCAACAAGAGATCGTGCGACTGGGGCAGCAGGTGAGCGAACTAGAAGATGGGCTGGCACGCGTGTGCCAGGAATACGCCGATGCCTACAGTTTGATCGAACCTTTTGCTGAGCAGTTCAGCAGCGAGGTGCTGCCACGGCACAAGAAATTGCTGGTGGTGCAGCGCGAGATCGCTGACCTTAACGCCATGCTAGGCGATGATGAGGCTAAGGGGGCGGCGGATGCGCTGTCACCCTTGTTGGAAGCCCTCAACCCAGACATGTCAGTGAGTGCCCAGTTTGAGCGGGCGCAGAAGATCAAAGCTGGGGAGAAGGTCCACTTCACCCCGAAGATCGATGAGGCACCAACCGAGATGCAAGAGCTGTTCCGGGCGATTGTGATCCAGGTGCATCCGAAGCTGACGAACGTGGAGGAAGAGCGGATTCGCCATGAGCGCACCTACGATCGGGCACGCCGCGCTTATGCCAGGCGCGATGGAGAGGACCTCAAACGATTGGCTCAAAGCGTCAATGCTGGCGGTTCAGCGATGCCAGCGGTCGCTGATCAAACGACCGTCGATATGCTGCGTAACCGCATCCGCAAACTAGAGGTGATCAACCGACAGATGGAGGCGAGGGTCTACGAACTGCAATATGGCGACATCTCTAAACTGCGCGACGCCTACTATGAGGCCAAGGCCGGTGGTCGCAATTTAATGAATGAGTTGGTTATCAGCCTGAAGGCTGAGCGGAAGAAAGCGCGAGCTGAGCGGGATCGCTTGCGCGAGAAAGTCTATGGATCGCAGGACGCTTAACCCCAAGACGAGAGGATAAGGCGCGGCATGTTCAAGGCAGTATCACCCAATCCGGATGTAAAAGACGTTGAGCTGGACCAGTTGGCCTTCTGGAAAGACGGAGACATTTTCAAACGGACGATGAGTGAACGCGCAGACGGGTCGCGCTATGTGTTTTATGAGGGGCCACCGACTGCCAATGGTCGACCCGGCAGCCATCATGTGTTGTCACGTGCCTTCAAAGATCTATTTCCACGTTACAAGACGATGACGGGCCACTACGTGCTGCGTAAAGGTGGCTGGGACACACATGGCCTGCCCGTTGAGATCGAAGTCCAGAAGCAGCTCGGGATTGAGCACAAGCACGAGATCGAAGAATATGGGATCGCCGAATTCAATGAGAAGTGCCGGGCTAGCGTCTTCTCCTATCTGAAGGAGTGGGAAGAACTGACCGAGCGCATTGCTTTCTGGGTCGACCTGGAAGAGGCCTACATCACCTTCAAACGCGAATACATCGAAAGTGTGTGGTGGCTGCTCCGCCAACTATGGGACAAGGATCTGCTCTATCAAGGCTTCAAAGTGGTGCCCTATTCGGCTAAAGCGGGCGCAACCCTGTCCAATCACGAGGTGAACCTGGGTTATAGAGACAATGTGCCCGATCCATCGTTCTGGGTGCGTTTTGCTTTGGAGGACGAACCCGATACCTACTTCCTGGTCTGGACGACCACACCCTGGACGCTGACCGCCAATGTGGCGCTCGTCGTGGGCGAAGACATCGACTATGTGAAAGTCGAAGGTACCAATCAGGACGGCAAGCTGGAACGACTCTACTTTGCTGAAGCGCTGCTCAAACACAAGGAGGGCGAGGGCGAAGATCGGGTTACGGTCGTCAAGCAGTTGGCAGATTATAAGGTGATCGAGAAAGTGAAGGGATCAGCGTTAACCGGGAGACGTTACACGCCGCTCTTTACCTTCATGCCAACCGATAAGGATCATGCCTACGTGTTGACCGGTGAGTTTGTCAATACCGATGAAGGGTCTGGTATTGTGCATATGGCGCCGGCTTTCGGTGCTGATGACCTGGCGGTGGGTCAGGCGAATGATTTGCCGATGTGGATCACTGTGAACGATGAGGGCAAGTTCATCGAAGAGGCAGAGCTTGTGGCGGGGCTGTGGTTCAAAGATGCCGACCCCGTAATCTCCGAGCATTTGGCAGAGCGCGGGCTGGTGTTCCATCACGGGACCTACTACCATACCTATCCCTTTAGCTGGCGCACCGATGAGCCGCTGCTCTACTACGCACGCTCGACTTGGTTCATTCGCACCTCGGTTCTGCGTGATCGTCTGGTGGGGTTAAACAAGACAATCAACTGGACGCCGGAGCACGTCCGCGATGGGCGTTTTGGCAACTGGCTGGAGGGTAACGTCGACTGGGCGCTGGGTCGCGAGCGCTATTGGGGTACGCCATTGCCCATCTGGGTATGTGATCATCCAGCATGCGACCATCGCCACTGCATCGGCAGTGTCGCGGAATTGAGCGAACTCAGCGGGCAAGACCTCTCTGAACTGGACTTGCATCGGCCTTACGTTGATGAAGTGACCTGGGAGTGTCAGGAATGCGACGCCAAAGGGACCATGCGCCGTGTCCCTGAGCTGATTGATGTGTGGTTTGACTCTGGCGCGATGCCCTATGCGCAATGGGGCTACCCTTATGCCAATGAAGAGACTTTCAAGGATCAGTTCCCAGCGGACTACATCTGTGAAGCGGTTGATCAGACGCGCGGCTGGTTTTACACTTTACACGCCATCGGTACACTGGTCTTCGACAGTGTGGCTTACAAGAACGTCATTTGCCTGGGTTTGATCCTCGATGGCGAAGGCAAGAAGATGTCCAAGAGTAAGGGGAACGTGGTCAATCCCTGGGATGTGATCGATCGTTTCGGGGCAGACATCTTCCGATGGTACATGTACACTGCCAGCCCTCCTGGCGAGCCACGCCGCTTCTCGCTCGAATTGGTAGAGCAGTCTTTCCGCTCCTTCTGGCTAACGCTGTGGCATACCTATCGGCTGTTCGTTGATTATGCCAACGTCGATGGGATCAACCCATCGGACCTTGATGTGCCGGTCGAGAAGCGCAATGCGATGGATCGCTGGCTGCTGTCGCAGTTGAATGCGCTGGTGCGAGACGTGACCGAAGCTTTTGAGGCCTACGATGCTACGGGGGCGACGCGACCTATCGAGCGCTTTGTGGATAACTATCTGAGCAATTGGTACGTGCGTCGGTCGAAGCCGCGGCTATGGAAGACCGAGAATGACGACGACAAAGCCGCCGCGTATCTGACTCTATATGAGGTATTGGTGACCATTAGCAAGCTCTTGGCACCGTCTATGCCCTTCCTGTCCGATGCACTGTATCGCAATTTGGTTGGCTCGCTTGATCCTGATGCACCGAACAGTGTGCATTTGGCGGAGTGGCCGACCTATGAAGCGGCATTAATCGATGAGACGCTGATGGATGAGATGGCTCTGGTGATGCGCCTGGCCAGCCTTGGATTATCCGCCCGAAACAGCGCTAACATCAAGGTGCGTCAGCCGCTGTCTTCGATGGCCTTCTCGGTCCCTAAGGCCATGGCCCATGTGTTGAGCGATCCGGAGTTTGCTGATATCCTGGCGGACGAATTGAATGTAAAAGATGTCAGTGCCATGGACGGCGCGGACAGCGTTGTGGTGTACGCTCTTAATCCGCTGCCTAAGGTGATGGGGCCCAAGTACGGTCAGGACTTCCCACAGCTCCAACGGATCTTGCGAGAGGGCCCGGAGACGCAGGACTGGGCCAAAGACCTGCTCCAGGGTAATCACATTGTGGTAACCTACGGCGAGAAAGTCGCTGAGTTGACCAGCGAAGATGTCGAAGTGTGGTCAACGCCGGCGGAGGGCTACGCAGTGGCTGAGGATAGCGGCTATCTAGCGGCGCTGAACGTGACGATCACGCCGGAATTGCAGGCTGAAGGGCTGGCGCGGGAGTTCGTCCGGCGGGTGCAGTCGCTTCGTAAAGACGCTGACTTCAAGGTCGATGACCGGATCGTCACGACCTACAATGCTAGCCCGAATCTGGCCAGTGCAGTTGAGCAGTTTGCGGATTACATCAAGAATGAGACGCTGACCGACGATCTGAAGGCGGCCAAGAAGCCCAAGGGCGATCAAGTAAGCGAGTTCAGCTTTGACAATGAGACACTGACGCTTGGTGTGAAACGCAAATAGTACGATCATCCACCGCAATCAAACCACCGCAAAGAGTCCGCAGACGACACTCCATCGTCTGCGGACTCTTTGGCCCTGTTCGCCTCACCCCAGGTAAATGGTTAGAATGAATCTGTAGCGTAAGTGGACAACACAATGGACGACACCCCCAATTTATTGACATTGGCCGCCGAGGATGAAGGCGAACGCCTGGATCAATTCGTGGCGGCGACCTTGCCTGATCTCAGCCGGAGCAAGGTGCAGCAGATGGTCAAGGCAGGTGAGATACTGGTGAACAGCCAGCCGGTTAAGGCCTCGTATCGGCTGCAAACAGGCGATAGCGTCAGCATTCACCTAACCCAACCGGAAATCGAAGAGGTCGCAGCCGAAGAGATCGACCTTGAGGTGATCTATGAGGACGACGATCTGGTAGCGATCAATAAGCCTGCTGGTATGGTGGTGCATCCAGCTTATGGCCATCGGTCAGGGACGGTCGTCAACGCAGCCTTGGCACGCTGGCCGCAGATGGCAGAGGTAGGGGTAACAGCGGACCAAAGCGACCGCGCCGGAGTGGTTCATCGTCTAGACAAAGATACATCTGGTGTGCTGGTGCTCGCCAAGACGATCGGGGCACTTGACGCGCTGCAAGCACAGTTCAAGGCGCGGACAGTCACTAAGCGTTATCTGGCCTTAGTGGATGGCATCCCAGAGAGTCATACCGGCGTGATCGATGCGCCGATTGGGCGTGACCCCAAGCAGCGCAAGAAGATGGCCGTCACTCGGGATGGCAGGCCCGCCCGAACGCGCTACAAAGTGGTTGAAGAGTTCCACGGCCATGCCTTTTTGGAGATCGAGATTGAGACCGGGCGTACCCACCAGATCCGTGTGCATCTGGCCTGGCTGGGCTATCCGGTGGTAGCGGATCGGGTTTATGGGCGGCGCAAGGCGACGATCAAGATGAAGCGCTTGTTCCTCCATGCCGAACAACTGCACCTCGACTCGCCAAGTAGGGGCGAGCGCATCGAGATGTTTGCGCCGCTGCCGAGTAACTTAGATGGTATCCTGGAGAAACTGCGACGTTAAGATGGCTTCTGAACGGGACGATCTCAGGCTGAACACCCGCCGGAAGGATCGGCGCTATATTTTTGAACCCAAAGGCAGAGGGACCTCTAAAGCGCAGCAGGCGGAGTGGCAGGCGCGCAACGAAGCGCTTGACATTGATGACTATCACGACGTGATCTTGCACTATGTTGAGCAGGTCAAGGCGGCGGAATTCAAGTCAGGTTACTATGGTCAACTGACACGGCGCTTGAGCCGCGAGGGCTGGCCTATCATCAGCAAGGCGCGGCTGCGCCAAGCCTATCTGGCGATGGTGGACCGCGGACGTGTTGAGCGTGATGAGGAATTCTTGCGGAGGCTGACCTTGAAGCCGACGCGCACCCTGAGCGGCATCGCTCCGGTGACTGTCTTCACCAAGCCCTTTCCCTGCCCTGGTAAGTGCATCTTCTGCCCCACCGATGTCAAGATGCCCAAGAGCTATCTGAGCAACGAGCCAGGGGCGATGCGGGCGCTGATCCTGGAGTTTGATCCGTATGAGCAGGTGGCGCGGCGCATCGAGGCGATGGAGAAGATTGGTCACACTGTCAACAAAGTCGAATTGATCATCGCGGGTGGGACCTGGTCGGCTTATGAACCTGATTATCAGGAATGGTTTGTGCAGCGCTGTTTCGAGGCCATGAACGGCGCAGAAGTAGCAACGCTTGAGGAAGCGCAGCGCCAGAATGAGACGGCTCGATATCGCAATACTGGGCTGGTGATTGAGACGCGGCCCGATCACATCACGGTGGAGGAGGTGCGACGCCTGCGACGCCTGGGTGTTACGCGTGTTCAGATGGGTGTGCAGTCCTTGGATGATCAGATCTCTTTTCTGAACAAGCGCGGTGAGACGGCGGCTGATGTGCGTCAGGCGATGCGACTGCTGCGTGGTGCGGGTTTCAAGATCGCGCTGCATTGGATGCCCAATCTGCTGGGGGCCACAGCGGAGTCAGATCGAGCGGACTTTCTGCGCTTCTGGAATGACCCGGCGATCCAACCAGACGAGATGAAAATCTATCCGACGGGGTTGCTGAACGGCACCGAACTCTATGATCACTACGAGCGCGGCGAGTATGAACCCTACAGCGAAGACGATTTGGCAGACCTCCTGCGCTTTTGCATGCAGCAGACACCTGAGACCTGTCGCCTTAACCGGGTGATGCGAGATATTCCTGCACCAGACATCGTGGAGGGTGTCACCCGCTCGAATCTACGCGAGTTAGTCGAGCGAGATCTGCGCGACGCGGGAACACCCTGCCGCTGCATCCGCTGCCGCGAGATTCGGGGCGAGACGGTCGATGCAGATCAGATCGAGTTCAAGACCATCCGCTATGCGACGGACCACAGTGAAGAAGTATTCATCAGCGCGGTAACGCCAGATGACAAGCTGGCTGGCTTCCTACGCTTGTCGCTTCCCACGCTGCCCGCTCCCTTCACAGAGATTGCCGAGCACGCCATGATCCGTCAGGTGCAGGTCTACGGCCCGGCTCTGGCTCTCTCCGAGGCATCGAGTGGGCAAGCTCAACATCAAGGGCTGGGGACGCGACTAGTTGAGGCCTCGTTGGACATGGCACGTGAAGCGGGATTTGCACACATCTCCGTGATTTCAGCCGTTGGAACGCGCGCTTACTATCGTCGGCATGGCTTTGAGCGCGGCGACCTGTATATGAGTCGAGCGCTGTGACGGGGGAGCATCCGCCGCTTACGCTGGATGCCATTCAGGCGGCGCTGAGGACCGCTAAAGGTGATGGGCCAATTGGTGGCGAGATTGCGTACTACCCGCAGGCCGGTTCGACCAACGACATTGTACGGCAGCGAGCCTCCGAGGGTGCGCGTGAGGGGCTGCTCGTCATCACCGATGAGCAGACTGCTGGGCGTGGGCGTAGGCAGCGCCGTTGGGACGCGCCAGCAAACAGCAGCTTGCTGATGACAGCCCTGTTTCGGCCTACAATCCATCCAGCCCAAGCCTACCGGTTGGTGATGGTGTGTGGCTTGGGGATCGCTGAAGGCTGCGCCATCGCGGCGGGCGTGCCCATCACGATGAAATGGCCGAATGACTTGCACATCAATGGCAAGAAGGTCGCCGGTATCCTGCCAGAGAGCAGCCTGACTGGCGATCAACTTGATTGGGCGCTGGTGGGGATGGGCGTGAACGTCAACCAGGATATGGCCCGCGATCCCTACCTC
Organism: Chloroflexota bacterium; assembly: GCA_010092775.1. Taxonomy (GTDB): domain Bacteria; phylum Chloroflexota; class Anaerolineae; order Aggregatilineales; family UBA3940; genus TC-71. Next base: position 4,402 of record JAADYZ010000066.1, on the reverse strand, counting down.
TCGAGCATCGCGACCAGTTTGCGCAGCACCACCGGCAAGATGATTGATCGAGCCGCTTTGTTGGCGCAAATTCTCAAGCGGATCAACAGTTGGTACAAGCGGATCCAAAGCCCCCAGCTTGCTTTGGAATGGCGTTATATCTGTGCGACGCTTGGTCGCCGGATTGAAGTCAAAGTGGGCGAGGGGGTGCTGCGGGGTCAGGCGCAGACGCTCGATGACGAGGGCGCTTTGATCCTGCAAGATGAGCAAGGGAAGATGCATCGCCTCACCATTAGCGAGGCGACACTCCTCTCTTGGTAAAGCAGATCTAGACCTTCACGGCACTGAAGACCCGCACCTGCTCTGCAATTCGGGCAGGAGCGCCCGCAGTAACCAGGCCTTCACCGATCAAAACGGCATCCGCTCCTTGCTGAGCCATTCGCTTGACGTCTTGGGGCGTCTTCAAGCCGCTCTCCGCGACCAGCGTCACGACCTCTGGAATACTGTTGGCCAGCCGCCCGACGGTATCCAGGTCGACATCGAAGGTCTTAAGATCACGGTTGTTAATCCCGAGCAACGCTGGGCTGAGAGCCAATGCTCGGTCCCGTTCGGCCTCGTTGTGAACCTCAACCAGGGCGGCCATACCCAGGCAGCGCGCCAAGGCATGCAAGGTTTCGAGGGTGGCCTGGGGCAAGGCCGCCACGATCAGCAGCAGGGCATCGGCTCCGGCTGCGCGCGCCTCATAGATTTGGTATGGCGTTAGGATGAAGTCCTTACAGAGCAGTGGGCTAGCAACCTTCGAATGGATGGCGTGGAGGATGTCGAGGCTGCCCCTGAAGAACTGCTGATCGGTCAGCACGGAGATGGCCGCTGCCCCATTTGCGTGATAGAGGTCCGCCAGTTCGAGTGGGTTGAAAGGGTCGATCAGCACACCCCGACTGGGTGAAGCATGCTTAACCTCGGCGATTAGGGCAACTCTGTCGCGCTGCAAAGCAGCGACAAAATCCAGCGGAGCGGGCTGTTTCTCGGCTTGCTCGCGGACGATGTGAAGCGCGCGGTCTGCTTGCCGCTGGGCGACCTCTTTGGCTGTGTTGGCGAGGATTTTGTCCAGGATGGTGTCGGTCTTGATGAACTCAGTCATGCTAATTCCTGGCTGAAGGCGATCAGATCATTCAGTTTGGCCAATGCACTGCCATCGTCGATGCGCGCTATGGCCAAGTTGATGCCGTCTTCAATGCTGTCGACTTTAGCGGCGGCTAGCAACGCAGCGCCCGCGTTGAGCACGACCACATCCCGTTTGGCCGTATTGACGTCGCCGCTTAGTATGCCGCGCAGAATTGCAGCGTTTTCGGCTGGTTCACCGCCTTGCAGCGCTTTGATTGTGCTGGCCTGGAAGCCCAACTCGGTGGGGTCAAGGCTGTAGGTCTCAATCTCGCCATCCTTGAGGTGGCTGACCTGATTGGGCCCGGTCGTGGTCAGTTCGTCGACGCCGCCGTAGCCACTTACAATCATCGCGGAAACAGCGCCGAGATCGCTGAGAACATGGGCTAAGAAGGGCCCAAGATCAGCGGCGAATACGCCCATCAACTGGCGTTTGGCTCCTGCAGGGTTGGTCAGTGGCCCCAGGATGTTGAACATGGTTCGGATGCCCATCTCTCGGCGGGGACCGACGGCGTGTTTCATGGCCGGGTGAAGTTTGGGCGCAAACAAGAATCCGATACCAACCTCATCGATGCAGCGCCCCACCTGCTCTGGGCTGAGCTCCAGATTGTAGCCGAGGGCGGCAAGTACATCGGCGCTGCCGCTCTTGCTAGTGGCGGCCCGGTTGCCGTGCTTCGCGACTGGCACACCAGCGGCAGCCGCGACAAAAGCTACGGTTGTGCTGATGTTGAAAGTGCCAGAGCGATCACCCCCTGTGCCGCACGTATCGAGCAGGTCATCTGGTGCAAAGCGCGTCTGGACTCTCTCGGCGTTGGCGCGCATGGCTCGCGCACTGCCGACGATCTCTGAACGCGTTTCACCTTTCATGCGCAGTGCCATTAGATAGGCACCGATCTGAGCGGGGCTGGCATCACCTACCATGATCTCGTTCATCACGGCTTCGGCTTCGTGGGCTTGTAGGTGGCCAAAGCGACTGGCGATGTCAATGGCACGGCGAATATCGATAGTCATGAGCAATCTCCTCTTTAAAAGACAAAATCCCCGTCGAAGACAAGGACGAGAGGGGACCCGCGGTGCCACCTTGTTTGGCCTTTGGAGAGGCCCACTTATTGGAGGTCCCATTTGAATAGGTGGAACCCCTGCGCGATGATAACGGCGCGCTCGCCGACCAACCCTACTGTCTTGGATTCGGGTTGGCAACTCTCTGGCCCATTCCGCATCGGCGCATCGACCACCGTCTCAGCAAATGGTGGCTCTCTGGCGACCGCATTGATGCCTACTCTTCCAGATCACAGTTATTAACCGACTCGATTTATGGCGCAATCCTAACGTCAAAGCAAGGTAACGTCAACTTCCACCTCTGATGAGCCAATGGACGTATTGCCCCGCTAGGTCTTTGGCTCATTTTCTGACGGCCGAGGCTCTTCTTGATTGATCCTTAACATTTGCAAGTGTAAGATTATAGTGAGCCTAATGGCTCTAAAGTCCATATCTAGTTCCGCTACGCACAAGGAGATACCCTTCTATGAAGCGTACAGCACTTGGTGTTTTACTCACCGTCGTTGCGCTGATGACTGCTGCTATGCCTGTTTTCGCCGAAGCGCCAGAGCAGGAAGTTGGCACCATCACCGACATCGTCGTCGCCGAATCGCAGTTCTCCACTCTGGAAGCCGCCGTCGTAACCGCTGGTCTAGCTGAGACCCTCGCTGGCCCTGGCCCGTTCACCGTGTTCGCGCCCACCAACGATGCGTTCAGCAAGCTGCCGGCAGACCTGCTCAATGCTCTACTGCTCGAGCCGGGTGCCACCAGCCTGACCGATGTTCTGTTGTTCCACGTTGTTTCTGGTCGTTTCTTCGCCGCTGACGTGATTGGCCTGAGTTCTGTGCCGACCGTTCAGGGTGAAAACGCCAGCTTGTCACTGGGTGCAGATGGCCTCCGCATTGACGGCGCCCTGATCACTGTGACCGACATCGTGGCTTCGAACGGCGTTATTCACGTGATTGACACGGTTATGCTGCCGGAGCGCGCCCCGAGCGACATCCCAAGCAGCGGCCTCCTCTCAGCCCCGGACAGCCTGGTGAAGGCTGAAGAGGTGGTAGTGTCCTGGACGCCATTCGCCTTCGAGAATCCGGAGAATGGTGCCTACCGTATGTCGATCCGCCAGTACTTGCCATCTCACCTGTTGGACCTCTACGTCGAGGACAAGGTTGCCTTCCACTGGGCCACCAACCCCAACGGAACAACCTTTGTGTTTGGCAATCTGGTTGATGAACTGGACAACGGCATTCCGTCATACATCGTGATTGAGCCGGTGACCTTCATCCAGTTCCTGAACACGGCGACCGGTACCTTCGAGTATGCCTACAGCGACCCGGTTGGTCCCGCCACCTGGAGTGAGAAGTTCGTCTTCGAGTAAACACCACTTGTGTAGGAACTCAGGGCCCTCGCGAAGAGGGCCCTGTTTGATTCTGTGCGGCTGGTTGCTGTTTGTTACTGTGTGTACCACTCCATGACGCAAACGGCCTGGCCCCGCTCAGGGGCATTAACGGTCACCGTATGCTGGAAACCAAACGATGTGAAGACCAACTGCACGTCGATGGTGATGCCTTCTTCGGCTTGTAGTGACCCAGCCCAGGTGTTGATCCCTAAGCGACCAATGGCGTAGTTGGCCGAGGCTGTTCCATCGTCGAAGATCCAATTACCGTTGTTGGCATCGGCGAATGAGAAGAGCGAGGTCACCGTTCGCTGCTGGTCGCAGGCGCAGGTGAAATCGCCGCCGATCAGGCCAACACGACATAGCACCCCACTATAGGTGTTGTTGCTCTGGGCAGACTCTTCGAAGCCACTCAGCGCGCTCTGAGCGCCACTGAAATCCGGCTCAGCCGAGCCGCCCGACGGCAAAGGTGGAGGCGCGGATTCAGGTGTGCCTTGCGGCACGATGGTGACGGTAGGTGCCGTTTCTTCACTATCACCCGCATCGCCAGAGCCGATGGTTGCGGTAGGCTGTGCGGGGGCACTGGTCGGTCCTGAGCCTGTAGGGGCCGGGGCGGCGGCAGTGCTTTCACTATCGGCTGCTGTAGCGGTCGGGGCAACATCAGCGGGTGGGTTGGTAGCGACCGGATCGGTCGGGGGGATGGTCACGGTCGTGTCGCTGGTGGCTCCGACCACGCTCGTGACCTCTCCATCGGCTGGGGCAGCTTGCTCTTCAACCGGGGCTGGTTCACCCTCGGATTGTGTCGTTGGCTCGGAGGGCGCTGGGCTT
>JAADYZ010000440.1 GCA_010092775.1 Chloroflexota bacterium | reverse complement strand
AGATGTGTATAAGAGACAGGAAGCCAACTGCGCGCTGCGCCGCTCCAGGCGACGAGTGCGCTCCCTAACGCGCTGCTCTAGAATCTGCATCTGGCTGTTGAGGTCGTTTGCCATCCGGCTGAAGCCCGCCGCCAGCGTACCGATCTCATCCTCACGTCGGGAAATGCCCTGGACCATGTCTGGTTCGAAGCGTCGTTCCTGGATTGCCTCCGCCGCACGCGCAAGTGCTCGGATGGGCTCAGCAATTTGTTGGCCGATCAAGAACACACCCGCCGCCACCACTGCTGCCGATGTCAGGCCAATGAACAGTGACGTAACCAGCATGCGCCGCGCTGGCTGAAAGGTCTCGCGCTGCGAGATTTCCGCCATCAAGATCAGTTGGCTGTCTTCCAGCCAGCGGTAAACACCCAAGACGCGTTCGCCGCGATGGTTCTGGTACAGCGCTGATCCGCTCTCGCCCGCCAGCGCTTGTTCAATCCCGAAGGAGGTCACATCCTGCGGGAATTCATCGGTACCAAAGCGCCGCCCGGAGACAATGGTGTTAAAGGTATCCACCAGATAGGTCTCGCCCGTCTCACCCAGACCAGCTCGCTCAAACACAATCGAGTCCATTTGGGTCAGGTTGAGGTGGGCGGCCAATACCCCGACACTCCCTTCAGCGTTTTGTACCGGCGCGGCAATAGTCAGGGTAGGGGCACCGGTTTGTGGGTCGGGGTAGACTGTCTGGATGGTCGGATCGTTCATGCCCAGCGTGTAATAGGGCTGATCCTCGACCGGGCTGCCTTCATTGGGTTTTTGTGTGGAGAGGGCGACCACACCTTCATCGGGTGGGATCAGGAAGATTTCTTGTAAGTAGGGTCGTTGATAAAAAACCAGCAGCAGGTATTCTGACAGATTAGCGTAGACGTCTTGGTACGCCTCGCTTGACTGATCCTCTGACTCGAAGACCGTAGGGGCTTGCTCAACGATGGTTGGCAGGCTGGCCAAAAAGATGACATCCCGATACTGATCCTGGATCCAACGGTCGAGCAATTGTTCTTTCGAGTCGGCAGTGGCTTCAAGGCGCTCGAACATATTGTCGCGAATGACTGTTCGCGCACTCAAGAAGACGAACATGCCAACCAGAGTGCTGGAGATGATGCCCAGCAGAAAGAAGGTCAATATCAGTCGCGCCAGGAGGCTGCGGCGAAGGAGTTTCACGGGAGGCTCCCACTTGCTGCGGTACAGTCGTGCGATTGCATGTATTGTAGCATAGCCCTCTCGTTTCGCTGTAGCAATACCATAGCCATCCCAGGGCAAGCGGCTCAAATCTGACGGAGCTTGCATCAGGCTCATCAGAGGGTCCGATTGGTCAAGCGGACCAGTGTAGACGCGAGACGTCTCCAAACGCGCCCCCTCTTTCTCCGTATCTCAATTTCATTGCAATTCCGTTTGTCCATCCCCCCCTTTTCGTTTAGAATAAGCTAGACCATCGTCCATCCGCCTGACCGGAGCACCGCGTGGATCACTCACCGTCTTTTGTGTACCTTAGTTACCATGGCGACGACGCCGATTTTGCGCTGGCTTTGGCCAGCCAGATGAAGAATCGCGGGGCCCGTTTATGGATGGATCGGCTGGACATCCCGCCGCACGCTGATTGGAATCCCTCCATCTCCGATGCCCTAAGCCGTTGCAGCTCCATGTTGGTGGTTGTCTCACCACAGATCGTCGGCAGCCCCTACATGCGCTATGAGCTGGGCGAACTGGTTCGGCGTAATCTGCCCGTGCTGCCCTTGCTCGTTAAGCCGGTAACCGACGCGGATTGGCCCAAAGAGATCAAAACCCAGTCCGTCGATTTTCGGTCCTGGCGAGATGAGCGAATCTTCGCCGCCCAACTCGATCGCTTGATCCGCGCGATGCAGCAGCATACCGGCTTTGCCGATGCCTTTGGCGATCCACCAGCCGAAGAGCTGCAATATCTCAATGATCTGATTGCGCGGGTTGAAACGCGTCGAGGTGTGGCCGTCAACCTGACCCGCCAAGAGGGTGAGCGCAGCCGCATCCGTCCGAATCCTTTTGCGGGCGGCTTTACCCACATGCCCTACCGTTTCAACCTCCTGCGCTCCAATATTGGCCCATCAACCCGCCTGGCTGATCGGGATAAGCGCCTACTCCGGGGGATCGAAGATGCGGTTGAGCAGTTGCCACGCTTCGTGATGGTGGGAGAGCCCGGCAGCGGCAAAACGACCACCTTACGCCGACTGGTCTTGCGAGATGCCTGGGCGCGCAAAGCCGGCAACACTGGCGCACCGCTGCCGATCTTTCGCTATCTGCCGCGTTGGAAGCACGAACAATCCATTATTGAGTTTATCATGGAGGATTGGCCGCTTAGCACCGATGTCATTACCTTGATCGCAGCAGGCGAAGGGCGGCTCTACCTGGATGGTTTGAGCGAGATGGGCGGTGAAGGACCTTACCATGCCGGGCAATTGCGCGACTGGTTCCGCAGCCTGGATGCCCCACTCTATGTGACGATCACCTCTCGCGTGGCCGATTACAGCGGCGATATGATGCTCGACTTGCCGATTGTCATGATTGAGCCAATGCGCGACATTAGCATTCGTGAGCTGGCCTCCGACTATTTGGGAGAGAAGGCAGAACCCTTCCTCAATCAAGTGCTGTTGCAGCAGCGTTGGCAGCGCCATTACAAACAGGGCCTCTATAATCTGTCGCCCAATCCCTTTTTGCTCACCGCCCTGATGTTGGTCTATGAGCGGTCACCCAAGGGGACCTTGCCCTACAATAACGGCGTGCTGTTCCAGGAGATGGTGCGTGCGCTATGGGAGCGTGAAGGCGAGACAGAGCCGCCCATCTGGGTGGAATATGAGGAAATGGAGAAGTCATTGGCTCGCCTCGCCCTGGCGATGCTCGACAACGACATGCCCGTCGATGTGCCGGTCAATTGGGCGATTAAGCAGGTCGGCCAAAGCATCCTGCTCACCCTGGCCCACAATGCCAGTATTCTGGAGATCCGTGCCGAAACGAGCAATGGTGCCAGCCAGCATGCGCCGGGCAGCGATGAAGGCGGCGGACAACTGCGCTTTTACCACCAGTTGATGCAGGAGTATTTCGCGGCTGTTGGTCTACGGATTGAAGGCTTCGAGAGCCGCCTGCCCAAACCGGCCTTCAACAGTCAGGTGGGCCGCACCGCTACCAAATGGGATCAAGCGATCATGGCTTTGTGCGGTATTGCCGATGACCCCAGTGCGATGGTCACGCAGATTGCCGAGGTCGACCCTTTCCTGGCAGCGAGCTGCATCTCTACCCGCATCATTATCACCGATAAGGTGCGCAGATCTGTTGAGGATCGCCTGGTTGAACATCTGATGGAAGGTGATATGGATGTCAAGAAGGCGGCTGCGAAAGCCCTGGCCGAGATCGGTGACCGCCCGGCTGTGCAGGGCTTGTTCCGAGTGTATGGACGAGCGGAAACCGCCACTCGGCGCATTATCGTGCAGACGGTGCAGGACATTCACAATCCGGCGGCGGTCACTAGCCTGCTCGATCAACTCTACAATCCCAATCCGGAAGTGCGCCGCGCGGTTGCACGCGCGCTCGGCGTGATTGGCGACCCCTCGGCAATCAACAGTTTGCGCGACAGTTTACACGACTCCAGCCAGGATGTCCGTCTGGCCGCGGCAATTGCACTGGGGCGGATCGCCGACCCGCAAGCGGTCCCCTGGCTGCGCATGGCCATGCGTGACCCTGAAAAGGACGTGACTCTCGCTGTGGTACGCGCACTCGGCCAGATTGGCAATCGGGCTGCACTAGAAGCGCTGATGGTAGCCTTCCGCAACATCGACTACGACGTCCACTGGCAGGCCGTCTCCGTCGTGCGTGACCTGATCGATAACAGCGTAGATCGAGATGGCCACCGCGCCGCTGTGGCAGCGCTTAGCACGACACTCAACGACAAGAAATGGTATGTGCGCCACAATGCTGCGCGCTTGTTGGGTAAATCGGGTGATGCAGAAGCCACTCAATATTTGCTGCCATTGCTGCAAGATAGCGATGCTGATGTCCGTTTGGCGGCCATCTGGGCGACTGGGGCGCTCAATCAGCAGATGGCTGTCCCCGGCTTGCTGGACAACCTGGCCGATGAGGCACCAGCCATCCGAGCAATGGCAGCCTGGGCATTGGGTCAGATCGGCTCGATAGATGCCAAAGCGGCCCTGGTGGACAGCATGAACGATCATGATGAGGTTCGCGAGGGCTACAGGGTCAGTGATGCAGCCGCGATGGCGATGGACAAAATCTCGCGTGATGAGGTGCTTGGCGTGGTGGCGCGACAGCTTAAGCGCCCTAGCTGAGCTAGCGCCGCAGCACAGCGCTGGCTGATGCCAGCCCACCGCCGCGACGGCGCAGCGACCTCCGAGGGGGTTTTAGGTCTGGCTGTATGAGAGCGCGTCGCAACATGATGTTAGGTTGGCGCGTCTTGAGCGAGGCCAGGTCTGTGTCTGCCCAGCTAAAGCCGTCTGCGAGCATGGCCAGGGCTTGTGACAATTCATTGACGTAGGCGATGCGAGGCATGCCAATCAGGTAGAGGCTGTTGGCCATGCTCACCATCGTCTTGACCAATGTCCCGCCACCAGAGATCAGCAGTGGGCCAGCATTGGGATGCGACACATAGCGCAGATAGTACTTGATGGCCTTTTCCAACTCATCCGCGAAGTTGCCGTTGGGGCGCACAGGGCCAAAATGGAGAATGAGGTCCACTGGCCGCTCGCTGGCATCCAACTCATGAAACAAGCTGTCAAACATCCCATCGCAGCGGAAGGTGCCCGAGGTTTCAATATGGGCAACGAGGGTCGAATGATCGGTTTCGACCCACATCAGACGGACAGTCACAACAGTTTCTCCAGGTATTTGCGGCATAATCCCGCAAGGAATCGCAACCTCATCATATATTAATTACGGCGATGAAGCGTTAATGCGTTAGAAAAATAGTATTAAAAAGGCATAAAAACGGCTGGTTCCGCCTATGACAGCGATCGGTATGGACATCACTGCGGCCCTGGGTCAGTCTGCTGGGATTGGTCGCTATGTGCGCAGCCTGAGCGGCGTCTTAGCCTCCCAATATGATCAAGTAGACTGGCGATGGCTGGCCCTGGGGCAGGATCTGCCAGATGTGTGGCGCCCGCCTGTGGGGCGTCTTAACCGCACGCCAGTGAGCGAGCGCAACATGCAGCGCCTCTGGGTTCGTCTGCGTCTCCCGCTGCCGGTTGAATGGTGGACCGGCTCAATCGATCTCTTCCATGCACCAGACTTCTACCTGCCGCCCACCCGTCGATCAACCCGGACAGTCGTCACCGTGCATGATTTGGCCTTTGAGCGCTTTCCCGGTGATACCATGCCAGGGATGCTGGACTTCTTGAGGCGTGTG
>JAADYZ010000439.1 GCA_010092775.1 Chloroflexota bacterium | reverse complement strand
AGATGTGTATAAGAGACAGGCCCACGCCGCGCATTCAGGGTGGGGCCAATCCACCAGGTGGCGCGGCTGTACCGCCGCATCAACAGACAACACGACCAAGCCCACGCCCTCAGATGCCGCCACCGCCCCCCCCACAGCCGCAAGTCCAACCACGTGGACAGCAGCCCCCACCGCAGGCTGTCCGGCCACAGCGCCGTCAACGACCGCAAAGCAGGCGCCGCCCTTTCATCACAACCGGCTGCATCTTGCGCTTTGTTGGCATCAGCCTGATTGGCGTTATGGTCGCGATGGTCTTCGGCGCAGCGGGCAGTGCCATCTACTATTCGCAAGTGACCGCACCGGTTTTCCGCGACATTCAAGACTTTGAGGACTTGCAGGCCCGTGCGCTGCAATTCGAGACCACCCGCATCCGCGACGCCGAGGGAAACATCCTCTATCAGATCAACGCCCCGGAAGGTGGTCTGCGTGATTACGTTGAGATCGAAGAGATTTCACCCTACATCATTCACGCGACGGTGTCCACCGAAGAACGCGAATACTTCACCAATCCCGGCTTCAGTATTCCCGGCATCATCCGCGCGGTCTATCAGAACGTGCAAGAAGGGGCAATAGTCTCTGGTGCCAGCACGATTACCCAGCAGCTCACGCGAGCCCTCCTGCTGCCCGAAGAAGAACGCACCGAGCGCAGCATCGAACGCAAAATCCGCGAGATTTTCCTGGCCGCTGAGTTGGGACGGCGCTTCAGCAAAGAGGAGATTCTGGAGCTTTACCTGAATCAGAACTTCTACGGCAACTTTGCCTACGGCATTGAAGCCGCCGCTGATACCTATTTTGAAACCGACGCCAGCGGCCTGACCCTCGCTCAAGCTGCTTATCTGGCGGGCATCCCCCAAGCACCTGCCGTCTGGGACCCAGTTCGAGCGCCGGAAGATGCCTTGCTGCGGCAAACTCAGGTTCTGTCGTTGATGTTGGAAGCCGAGTGCATCAACACGGGGCGCACCAGCATTCAATTGCCTTGTGTCACCGTTCAGGATGTCGAGGCAGCCCGCCCAGAACTTCAGCAAATTGCCGAAACCCAGTTCGAGGCACCGCAGTTGGCTGCTTCCTATCCGCATTGGGTCGTCTATATTCAGCAGCAGCTTGAAGCAGACCCGGCTTTAGGTCCAGCACTCTATACCTCCGGCTTCGATGTTTACACCACCCTTGACCCGCGCCTGCAAGACCTCGCACAGCAGCAGGTCAACGCGACGATCGATGCACTGGCGGGCCAGAACGTCACCAATGCTTCCGTCATCATCATCGATCCAGATACCGGAGCCATCCTGGCAATGGTCGGCAGCCGCGACTTCAACAGCGAGGCCATCGATGGACAGGTGAACATCGCGCTGACGCTCCAGCAACCTGGCTCATCGATTAAGCCCTTCACCTTCCTGGCGGCCTTCCGGCGCGGTTGGACGCCAGCGACTGTCTTGTGGGATGTGCCCATTGAATATGCGATTCCTGGCTTCGGAGTCTACGCACCCGTCAATTACGATGGTCGCTATCGCGGCCCGGTCAGCGTACGCTCATCGATTGCGAACTCCTATAACATCCCCTCGGTACTCGCGCTTGATTTCGTTGGCGTGCCCGACTTGCTGCGTTTGCTCAATCAGGTCGGGATTACGTCTCTGGGTGATGAGACCAACCCGAATCAATATGGCTTGTCGCTCACGTTGGGCGCTGGCGAAGTCTATCTGCTTGAATGGACCAACGCCTTTGCGACGTTAGCCAATGGTGGCACCTATCGTCCGACCTACGCTATTGAACGGATTGAGATCGACGGCGAAGTCCTCGAAGGCTGGCCATATCAAGTGCCTGAGGGCCAGCAGGTGCTTGACCCAACGTTGACCTACTTGATGCAAGACATCATGTCGGACGATGAAGCGCGTGTTCCGGCTTTCGGCTTCAACAGCCCGCTCAGTCGCCCTTACACCGCCGCCGCCAAGACCGGCACCACCGACGACTTCCGCGATAACTGGACGATGGGCTACACGACCGAACTTGCAGTCGGAGTGTGGGTTGGCAACACTGACAACTCGCCGATGTTGGGTGTCTCTGGTGTAACCGGAGCTGGCCCAATCTGGCAGGGCATTATGGATGGCTCGCAGCAGTGGTATCCTGCCCAGCCCTTTGAGCGGCCCGCTGGCGTCTTTGATCAAACGGTCTGCCGCGACGACGGAACCATCCCATCGGCGTTTTGCATCGACCTGCCAATCGAGCCGACAACCACCGAAGTCTTCAGCCCGGTTGCGCCACCGCCCGATACCGACGAGAGCATCTATCAAGAGCTGCAAATTGATACGTTCACCGGCTTGATTGCCAACGAGTTTTGCCCCAACTTCAACGAGACGCAGGTCTTCTTCAGCCTGCCCAACCCCAGCCAGACGATTGACGTGCCGGAATTCGCCCGTGACTGGCTGTTGAATACTGAGCCAGGTCGCAACTGGCTCAACTCGCGTAATTTGACACCAGACCGGATTGACTTCGAGGGTGCGCCCTTCGAAGCCTGCGGACCGGATACACCGGTTCCGGAGCTGTTTATCTCCAACCCGGCCAGTGGATCACAAGTGACTGGTGTGGTTGAAGTACGCGGCTCGGCCAACGTGCCCAACTTCGATCGCTACATCCTCGACTTTGGCCTTGGGGCGGACCCACAAGGCTGGGGTCGTGTCCTGGAAAGCAATGACCCCATCGTGGATGGCGAGATCGCCCGCATCGACCTGTCGAACTTCCAGGCCGGGCAGATCACCCTGCGCCTGATCGTGCTGGATACGGCTGGCAATGCCGCCGAAACCCAGGTGACCTTCGACGTTTTAGCCCCTACGCCAACGCCAACCCCTACCCCGACTCAAACGCCGGAGGATGCGGAAGAGACTGAAACGGACGAAGGCACACCGACCCCCGAACCCTAGAATCGCGCGGCGGGCCGCCTTGTTGAAGGTGGCCCGCTTTTTGTCTTGGTCAATCGTCCGTAATCAGAAGTCGCGCATCAACTGCCGTAGATCGCGGCTGATCTCCTCGGCGGTCATGCTCTCGCGGAAGAGGGCGCGCCAGCGTAGGTCCGGGTCGATTACAAAAATCGAGCCAGTGTGTGTCACCAGATAGCCGCCGTTCGGATTCTCGCCTTCTTCGATGAAATAGGTCGCGCCAAACTGCGCCAGCACCATATCGAGATCATCCCCATCTATCGCTGTCGCACCGATGAAGTTCGGATCAAAGTTGCTGACGTAGGCTGCTAGTTGCTCAGGTGAATCACGTGCTGGGTCTACAGAGACGAACACCACCTGTACCTGCTCCGCTTGAGGCCCCAACACTTCTATGACCTGTTTCATCTCGAACAACGTCGCGGGGCAAATGTCGGGACAGAAGGTATAGCCGAAAAACAACAGCGTATATTTGCCTTCTAGGTCGCCAAGGGCCAGTGTCCCCTCTCCGGTGTCTAAGGTGAAGGACTCCAGCTCGTTGGGTGGGTCAAGCACAGTGCCAACATAGTCGTAAGAACTGCATCCAGCCACAAGAAACAGTGGGACAAGGATCAAGTACAGACGTGTCCACAGGGGCATCTCGCAAGCTCTTTCAGATTGAGTGGTCTTGACCCTAGTCTAATCAATCAGCCTGCCGCCGCCAGAAGACTTCACCCCCGCGCTGCTGCGCAAATTGGCGGATTTCCTGTGCCATGGTGTGCTCATCTGCCCAGAAGGTTGACAATTGAGACTGATGCTGTGCGACAGCGCGGATTTTGGCGTCGAGGTCCGCGTCATTCAAGAACACAGGCTGTGCCCCCCAAGCCGCGTCGACGAACTCTGTAGGATCGGAGCTTGCCGCGTAAGGATAGTCCTCGTAGAAAGACAGCCGGCCCTGCAACTCAGCGCGCCCTTCGAAAGCGCGCCGCACAATCTGATGATCGACATGGTTGCCGATTGTAAGTGGCAGGTAGAGATGTACATGGTCAGGCACCGACAGGTCATCGAGCGCTCGTAAAGCCGGATCAGCCGGATGCACCTCACCGAATAGATCATCCACAGACAGATAGAGGTGCTCACCCGTCTCGTTGTGCGTCCGATAGATACAATCCAACAAGCCTAGCTGAATGACCCAGATGCCCTCATCCAGGGCATCAAAGGACTGTCGATCTTCCAGGCGGCGCAGCGCCATCGGATCGACGAGATCGGTCGGCTGGTCCTCAACGACGCTCAGCCAGTGTTCATGATATTTCTGTGCAAACGGGGATAGGGGCTTTTCCGGATCGGGGCTGCCAGAGAAGACCGTCACAGCAACGACCGCTTCGCCCCGTTGGCGTTGTTGGTGAATCGTTCCGCCGCAGCTCAACACCACATCATCAGGGTGCGGCGCGAAGTAGATGTGGTCAGCGGATGGCCATTCAATCTGTGGAAGGGACATCGTCTGGCGTAGGGTGGTACTCACCTTCGACCCACTCCTTTCCGTCCGGGCCAACTTCTTGCTTCCAGACAGGCACAATCTGCTTCAACCGGTCAATCCCATAGAGGGCTGCATCGAAGATGCCATCGTGCCGATGCGCGGCTGAACAGGCCACCAGAACTGTCATGTCACCAATGTCCAGCTTGCCGATGCGCTGTACCACCGCAATACCTTGAATCTTTGGAAAACGCTCGCGGATTTCTTCAGCGACCTGGCGCAGTTTGCTTTCCGCCATCGGCTTGTAGGCTTCATAGTACAGATAATCGGTCTGGCGGGGTTGTCCCTCTGGCTCGCCTTTTTGAGTCATACCGCGCACTGCACCAGTAAAGACGCAGGTTCCGCCCGTTTCTGGCCGGGTGATGTGCTGGATGATGGCCGTCACGTCTAGATCGTCCTCCGTGATGGCGAAATACTCCGGCCAATCGAATTCTATCGCTTGACTGCCCCCACTGACCGGTGGAAACAAGGCGACGACGTCCTCATCGCTCAGCTCGTCAGGCGGGAACGCGTACTCTTCATTGCGAGAGATCAACGCATGGGGCAGCAATTCGGACAGTTTGGGATGCGTCTCAGACAGATGATCGAGCAAATCTTGGACCGTCGCGGGTTCCGGCAGATCGACACTCAGCTTGGAGGCTCCCGTATGGTCTTTGAGGGTGGCAAAGAAACGAACAGTGATATGCATAGGATTCTTAGTGGGGAACTAGTCTTCGAGAAGGACATTACCCGATTGACCGCCGCGCTTTTCCACCAGTCGGATGGCTTCGATGCGCATGGTCCGGTCAACCGCTTTGGCCATATCATAGATTGTGAGTGCCGCGACGGACGCTGCCGTGAGCGCCTCCATCTCAACGCCGGTCTTGCCGATGGTACGGGCACGAGTTTCGATCAACACACGGCTATTTTCTTCGTCCAAATCGAGTGCAACCTCGACTTGTGTCAGCGGCAGAGGGTGGCACAAAGGGATCAGATCAGCCGTGCGTTTGGCGGCTTGGATGCCTGCAATCTTGGCGACAGTGAGCACGTCGCCTTTCTTCATGGCACCCGCTTTGATCAGCCTTAGCGTTTCAGACTGCATCGTGACCTGACCACGCACAACGGCGACGCGTTCAGTGTCGGGCTTATGGCCCACATTGACCATTTGAGCCTGGCCGGATTCGTCTAGATGGGTCAATTCAGACATAGCGCCAGTATAGCTTGTTTGCCGAATCCGGCGCAAAAACACGACGTCGATCGTTCCTATTTGCCAATTGATTTGCGTGCCCGCCTGCCGTACAATGCCCTAGGATCATCCGTTCAAATCGCCAGGGGTATCTCTATGGCAGAAGACACCATCAAACGTTATACCGCCAACGCAGACATCAAGAAACGACGCATTCGAGGTTTCAACCTGACCAGCCTCGGACTCATCATCTTGTCCTTTTTTGCCTCGCGATTGCTGGGCAATGTGATCATCCCACTATTTGAAGGTGAGCAAACGCCAACCGAACTTGTCGATTGGGTCAATCTGGCTTTGATTGTCGCTGTCTTGGTGGTCTGGGCGGTGTTCTTCCTCTACTATGTCCTCGTCGCCTCGCCCTCTTTTCTATCCGTTTTGAGTACTTACTATCTGGAGTTGAACGAGGACGGTCTTTTCTACAACTTTCACCCTGTCTACAGTGTCGCTGCATATTGGGCTGATGTCGAGTCCTTTGAGTTGGACGAGAAGACCGAGCGGCTGATCCTCAGAAATGGGGAGCGAGGTGGTTGGGGCTATTTGCGCGTGCTGCGACGTTGGTTAGGCTTCGATGATGATCGGCTGATTGTGCCCCTGCACCCCTTCCAAGAATGGCCAGACGGCGAATTGGCAGCCGATCTACGACAGTATGCACCGCACATCTTGCGGCAGCGCAGCCGACAACAGCGTGCGGCTGAAGCGCAAGCGGATTAGGGCAGCGGACCCAGGTGCTGACCGGTTGTGGGGTCTCCTGCGCTGGGGATCAGCACAAAAATCGGCGCATCGTTCGGCCCGGTCATCATGAATCCGCCCTCAAACTGCTGTAGCTGGCTGGAGTAGGGGATTTCTTCGCTGGTGGCCCAACCGAGCGCCTCACGAATGAAGCCGTTCTCGCGCCACACTTTGCCAAATCCTCGGATTGGCTGTGCCATGTTATCAGGTGGTTCCAAGCTTGGATCGTCCTCTGGCTCAGCATCTGTCCAGCTATCGGGCACACGCCACCATTGATCCTGTTCCTGCCCCTGGTTGATCTGCTGG
>JAADYZ010000438.1 GCA_010092775.1 Chloroflexota bacterium | reverse complement strand
GCCGCCAAACTGGCCTGCGAGACCGATCCGGCGGACGTCTACGCGGACATGAAGAACGGTGTCGATGACTTCGTGTTAGTTGATGTGCGCAGCGAGAAGCACTATGCAATCAGCCATGTGCCCGGTGCGGTCAACATCCCGACGGCCCGCATCACCCCGCATCGCATCAGCCAGGACTATGCGCCAGACACGCTGTTTGTCGTCTATTGTTGGGGGCCGGGCTGCAACGGATCGACCAAGGCAGCTTATCGCCTCAGCCAGATGGGTTATGCGGTCAAGGAGATGATCGGTGGCATTGAGTATTGGGAGGATCGGGAGCGCTATCCGATCGAACGGGGCACAGTGCGCTAGCTAGGTAAGCTGCTAAGGGCATAGCTTGCTATGCCCCCAGGCTGCATCAACAGGAGGCTATGCTACTCCCCTGCGATCAGATTGATCTCACCGACGCCCGCATTCAGCTCGATGGTGATCAGTTGGTCGGCACCCTCAAAGGCTTCATTGAAGTAGCGGTCGCCGTCGCGGGTCAGGCCATCTGTGATGATGGTGCTGATACCAGCGCTGACCGTTACTTCGACGCCGATGTCCTCGGGCAGCAGCAGGGTCAACGTGCCGATCCCACCCGTGATCGATGCATCAACATCCTGATCGTAGTTGCCGCGCAAGTCGATTGTGGTTTCTCCCGCTCCCAGGTTGAGGCTCAGGCTGCGCAGCAGCACGTCAGTCAGGTTGAGCTGCGCCTGTCCCGCACCGGTATCAATGCGCATATCAACTGGCACGCTATCATTAACGGTGACATCCCAGCGATATTCGATTTGCTCGGTGGTAATCGGCAGGCCGGTCCCCGGATTAGGTTGGGTCAGCGTGACCTCGGCTGTGCTGCCTGAGGTGCTGCTCTCAAGCTCGGCGCGTAGTTCGTCCACATTGCTGGTGATTTCCGCCTCAACGGCATTCGGGATGGTCCCGCCGCTTAAGCTCAGCTCACCAACGCCCAGTTGCAAGGTCAGATCCAACTCGCTTGCGTCATCCAACGGGGCGACCTGCTGATCGACAGACGTCTCGCCGACGGTCATCTGGGTAATACAGCCGACACCAGTCAATGCACTGAGTGCGATCGCCAGGGCCAGCCCAATCGTGCGATAAAGATGAGAAAACATGCTGCTTCTCCAATGCTCTTTCAAAGTGTTAGTCTACACTCTACTACGCAGCATCTTGCAAAAAGGCGCAGATGCAGGACCATTCTCTTAGACGTCAGTTGACGCCATCCGCCCCCAATGCTATCGTTTGGACAGACAGCCGTTGATCACCCCGATTCAAGGAGAACCGCATCATGGCAGGACCCGACTCAGACCTGATTATTGAGCGCGCCCGTCTGGCCGCCTTTGCCATCACGTCCGTATGGGAGGGCAGCCGCACTTACTCCAATTATCAAACCTACGACTCCGGCATCATCAGCTATGGTCGCTTTCAGTTCACCTTGAGTTCGGGCAATCTGGGCAAGGTGGTCGATAGCTACCTGATGAAATCGAGCAGCGATGTGGCGCAAAATCTACGCAGCTATCAGAGCCGGGTCAGTTCGATGGACAGCAGCCTGCAAAATGACGTGACCATCAAGCAACTATTGATCGAAGCGGCTGACGAACCGGAGATGCAGATCGCTCAGGATGACCTGGTGACGGCCAACTTCTGGTCGCCTGCCCTCAGCAGCGCCGAAGCACGCGGATTGATTCACCCGCTGTCGCTGGCTTTTCTGTTCGATACCGCGGTGCAGCATGGCCCCTATCATCACTTCCTGGTGAATGCAGAAGACAGCTTCGGTATTCCGCGCAAGACGCCAGCCAAGGACAGCGGCGTCTCGGAAGAAGACTTCATGACTAAAGCTGCCGCCCTGCGCAAAGAGAACCTCTATAAACTAGCTGAGTCGCGTGGGCTGCCGGGTGTCAAGCCACGCGCTGACCTGTGGGTGGATCTGATGGCCAGCGGCGATTGGCGGCTGCAAGGCGACGATGATGGCAATATCAGCGTGAATGGTGTGGCAGTGCAGGTCAAGCAGCCTTTCGTGGCTCAAACGGCCCCCACAACACGCGGCGGCGGGCGCGTGCGCACCCTGGGCGGCGAGACGGTCAACCAGCAGGACCTCAGCCAAGCGGTGATGTTGGCAGTGCATCTGGCCAAACAGGCTGGTCTGGAGGTTGGCGTAAAGCTCGACACCAGCGATGAGGATACCCCACTGCGTGTGAGCATCACGCTGCCGGAGGGTGTCGTCACCTGGAAACTACCCACTGGTCAGGCGATCCAAGGCTTGCCCGATATGGCTAAGGACGCCGAGATCGTCATCAGTGATGCGCGCCGCACTCGCCTTGAAAGCTACCTGCGCGGACTGTAGGAGCCACATCCATGAGGTTTCAACCCGGAGAGATCAATATTGTGTGCAGCGACATTGGCACGTCGCTGCACTTCTATCGCGACATCTTGGGCTTCGAAGCCGAGCAGGACGAGTGGGGATTCACCCATCTTCGGGCGGGCGCTTTCCAGTATGTGTTGCTGCCAACAGCGGAAGAGACTCCACCCGTTCAGCCCTATGGGGTGATCCCGCAGCTTTCAATGGGCCTTTACGTCACTGATTTGGCGGAAGCAGCGGCTTACTTCAAAGAGCACGGCGTGAGCTTCGCCGAGGACCTTGAAGAGGGGGGCGAGATGTTTGTGATCCGCGATCCGGATGGGCTGCCCTGGGAAGTGACCGTCTAGCATCCATCATCCCCAAGAGTGCAGTCCATGCCATCGGACAGAGTATGGTCGTGCGAGACTATCACCTGGATGATCTGGCTGCGCTCCCTCATTACATGCATCCCGCTCATGCTTTGCAGAAGCTCGACGGCCCCCTATTTGCCATCACATTACTGGTGAGCCTACTGCGATCATCATCACGTCGCAGCTTGTTCGAGTTCAACCCATTTCTCTGGGTGTGGCGGAGCGCTTGAGCGTCAAGCCTACTCAATCGTCAGGCTGTAGCCGCCAACCCCCGCCATGCGCAGGGTGATCGTATACATCCCGTCAACCGGGACGACCCCCGCCGCGCTCTCCAGCCCGCCGTTCCCAAGCGAATCCTGCCGAACTATCAGCGCGTTGCCGTCAGGGGTGAACATCGACAGGACGATGTCGGCGCTCTCCGTCGGTTGGACGGCAATGCGGACCTCTTGCCCGGCGGTCGCAGGCAGCAGCCACAGGTGGTTCTCGAGCCCAGGGCCGCCCATCATGACGTCCAACGGCTGACCAAGCGAGACATAGCGCATCAGCGTAATGGCGCCACCGCCAGGACCAGTCCACAGCCGCACCGGAGACTCCTCCACACTGACCGTGTAGTTCCCGAAGCCACTCCAGGCGGTCACTTGAATCTGATAGGTGCCGTCTCGCAGGGTATTGACTGCCAGCCGTGCATTTTGATCTGGCCCGCTGTCGTCATCCTCACCCAGCGATTCGCCTTCCGGGTCGATCACCTCAACCTTCACATCGAATTCAGTTGAATCGACGGCGACGAACAGCGAGCGCATCCCGAACGACTGGTACTCCCAGGTGTGCACTGCTTCGTCTTCATCTGGTAGATTGGCTGTGCGTGGCTCTCCGGCCACGATGCGTCCTTCGCTATCAGGCTGCATGGGACTGGAAGTCGGCGTGGCCGTTGGCGAGGTATCGACAAAGCTGGAGGTTGGCTCAGCTACCCTGGTGGCCAGCGCAGCAAGCGGGTCAGGCTGTTCGCTCGCATCACAGGCGCTCAAGCCAGCCAGCAGTAACACCAGCGTCAGAAGCACCCAAATGGGATGGGATGTCATAGTAGGCCTCCTTTCAGGGGACATGCACAATGATCGGGGTGCCGTCTGGTGCCGCGATGGCTGCCAGCGAGACGGTCACAATATCGTCGGTGAAGACGTCAGGCAGAATGACCATCAGCCAGCTTTCGTTATCCGGAAAGACGGTGTAGGCTACACCCTGCGGACCGAAGGCTTCGTAGTCAAACAGGCGATCACGCTGCGGGCCAATGAAAGAGGGCTGCCAGCCCTCCAAATTGGCCGGATCAACGACGACCCACCCCTGCTCAATCGTCTCATCGATTTGCTCGGCGCTGGGCAAACGCACAATGTCCAACACCAAACGGTCGCCTGTTGGCAGCCAGCGCGCCCCGAAGATCGCGGTGCCCTGCGGCGGCTGCAAGGTGATCGCTTCATCCAAACGCAGATCGTAGACGCGGGCGATGTTGGTGGGTAGATCATCGGGCAGGGTCGGGTCGCTGTCGTTCAGGCTCAGATAAACAAACTGGGCGCCGTTGGGCGACAAGCGCGGCGCACTGATGCGCTCATCGGGCGCTGCGATGCGCCGCACGAAGGGCTCGCTGAAGCCGCCCTCGTCCAGGGGCTGCGGCGGCAGCACGGCGAAAATCCCGGCGGAGCTCCCGTCCGGGCTTTCGGCATTCAGCAAGATCGGGCCGAGCTGGCGCTCATCGCCGGGCCAGGCAAACAGCGTGGGTGGGACCTCTACGCCCTCCTCGGCTAGGCTGTCGCGGCTGGCCAGGACCTGCACACCACCCCCATCGATCGGCAGGCTGAGCAAGAACCAATCCGCCTCATCGATTGGCACACCATCTTCCACACTGACCAGCGCCAGGGCAGAATTGTCGCCCGCGATCATCAGCGAGACAACTCGAAAGCCCTCCTGGGCTGGGGCGATCAGACGCGCATTAAGCTCGTTGACGTTCCAGGTGGCTGCACCGCGCTGGCTGCCATCGGCATCGCTGACGATGAAGGCCAACCAGGAACCATCCTGTGAGGCAACCAATCGACTGGCCTGCTGCCCCGGATTGAGGGGGACGGGTAAGCGCTGTGTGCTGCCATCAAGGGCGACGCTGAGAATCGCCTCGGTCGCGCCTTCCGCCGCCACCCAGAACTCAGCCCCATTGAGCGCCGCGCCCGACACAGGCAGGGTCTCGATCGGGTCTGGCGAGGGGCTGAGTAGGGCGCTGGGCGTCGCATCCTGCGGCGTGGGTGGTCCATCATTGCGCAATGCTGGCGCATTGCAAGCCAACGCGGCCAACACCAACACCAATCCCACCGTCCATCGAGCCGTATGTGAGGTCATAGGCCGCACTTTAGCACAGGCCTTCCGCTTTAGCCACGCGCCGAATCAAAAACCGCCCCGAGCAGGTGCTCGGAGCGGCTGGTTGAGAGAGTGCTAGCGTCTGAGACCTAGTTCTCGGTGTGAACGAGCTCAACCTCGTCGACGCCAAACAGACCCTCGTCTACATTCCGCCAGCCTATGTACAACTCGACACTGTCAAAGGCCGTTTCGGCGGTGAGCACGCACGTGAATTCCTGCCACTCGAAGGTGCCGCGTGGCCCAAGGAAGGCACAGGTCTGCATGCCGACTATCTCATCGCCATCGAGCAGCACAATCCGTACACCAATGTCACCGTCGCTGCTGATATTGCGGCCCGCGAGGTGGCCATCGAAAGATATCAGGTCGCCTGCGCTACCGTTGAGGTCGCTGACAACCTGCTTCAGGAATTCGAGTACGTCGTTGGCGTCGAAAACAAAGACGCGACCGTCACCAAGGGCCTGCGGATGCTCAATGAACCTGTCGACATCGCCAGTAGTCACGAGTTCCCAGCCACCTTCGTCCTCAAAACCACCATTCTCCAGGATGTTGTCTACGCCGCCGGGTGGTGGGGTGAAGGTGCCACCACCACCGCCGCCACCACCACCCCCACCGGTGGGCACGCCCGTAAAGCTCGCCGTGACAGCGAGTGGGGTTTCAGGCATGGTCAGCGTGAAGAGCTGGTTGGCGCCATTGGACCACTCGTTGAAGGTGTAGGTCGTATCGCCAGAAACCTGCGGAGAGGTCACGTTGATCTGATAAGGGAAGCCGACCACGCCCTCGAAGGTGCTGCCGCCGGTATCGGGCTTGTTGTCAAAGAGGACTTGAAGACCTGCCGGATCCGTATTGAGTGTCACCGTCGAAGTCTGGGGGAAGATCTGGACGGTCTGCTGTCCAGTGAACTCACCATCTGAGACGCTCAATGTGACTGCAATGTACTGGTTGGCCTCACCGATGGCGAACAACTGTGAGACTTCGAAAGAGCCACCAATCTGACCGTCAAGGTCACCGGCATTGAAGATCGGTTTCGGTGCTTCCTGGAAGCTGTGAACCTGGTCCACTGTCCAGACGAAGTCAGTCGCATCGAGACTGCTGGTGTCGTCTGTCACCGTGCCTCCGAAGCTAATCATATCGGCACCCGTGTAGGTCGACTCACCACTGTCAATGCTCCAGGTGATTTGCGGCTCGGGTGGTTGGTTGTCCGAGACAGTCAGAGTCGCCACTGCACTGGTCACGCTACCCTCACCGTTCGTAGCAATACAGCGATATTGATCACCATCCATACCCAGGGTGGTGTTCTCGACCGTTAGTTGGTTGATGGTCACACCGAGTATTTGGTTCCAATTGGTGCCACCGTCCTCACTGAGTTCCCAAGTGAAGGAGGGGGCCGGATTGCCACTGGCTGAGCACTCGAAGGTGGCGTCGAAGCCAACAGGTACCTTTGTATCAGCCGGGTCGAGCTCGATGGTTGGTGCGGTCGGATTAGCTTCATAGTCGATCAAGAAGATGCGTGCACGGGCATCGACTACCGTTCCACCTGCGCCGCTGTCACGGAACCGAGTGAGAGCAAACATGCGACCGTCGGGGCCAACCTCAAGGCGCAGAATGCGGTTAATGCCCGTGGCGAAGTGGGTGGCAGTATCGTGAGCGTTGACCTGGCCGGGAGTGCTAGCCGGATCATAGACGCGGATCCAGTCGAAGCAGTAGTCGGCATAGAAATACTTACCCTGGTACTCAGCCGGGAAGTCGAGCGTGCCAGGCTCATAGAAGATGCCGCCGGTGATCGCGCCACAGCCACTGTTGTGCACGTAGTAAAACTGCGGATCAATGTAGCCACTACGTGGACCGTCGGTCAGGCTGCTATCCCAACCGAAGTTGGCCCCTGCTACGCCTTTGTTGGCTTCCTCAAACTGGTTCTGGCCGACGTCGTTGATGTACATCGCATCGTGCGTGGTGCTGAATGCAATATTGTAAGGATGGCGCAGGCCGAGGGCCCAAATGGCGTCTTCGAAATCGTCGCTGCCATTGTCTGTATAGAAGGGATTGTCAGTCGGCAGGCTGCCGTCTGGGTTAATACGGATCACCTTGCCAAAGGCTGAGTCCAACTCCTGCGGTCGGTTCTCATTTGCTTCGCCATTGCGACAGGT